>NZ_JBHZCY010000066.1:0-50557 GCF_042786665.1 Kitasatospora sp. NPDC059146
TTTCATAAAATGGTTTTTTGTTTTCCAAATGTCCTTAAACCCCTCTTTTTTGCGCGGGCTAAACCCATCACCCCCGGGGCCCCCCCGGGGTCACCCCCCGGGGCCGCCCCGCTGTCATGACCGGTGACTACTCCTTGCGGAGCATCGCGTCGACCACCCGGACGGAGGCCTTGCCGTCGTCCAGGTCGCAGTACGCCTCACGGAACGCGGCCGCCTTGTCCGCGTACTCGGCCGCCACCGCGTCCACCCGTCCGAGCGCGTCGACCAGCGCCTCGGAGGTGGCCAGCAGCGGGCCCGGGGCCTCGGCCTCGAAGTTCAGGCTGAAACCGCGCAGGTTGTCGCGGTAGTGCTCCAGGTCGTGGGTGAAGAACAGCACCGGCTTCCCGGTGGTGGCGAAGTCGAAGACGCTCGACGAGTAGTCGGTGACCAGCACGTCGGCGATCAGCAGCAGCTCCGCCATGTCGGGGTAGCTGCCGACGTCCCAGATGTAGCCGTTGCCGGCGCCCGGGATCTGGCCGCACATCATGTTGTGCCGGCGCACCAGCAGCACCTGGTCGTCGCCCAGCGCGGCCTTGGCCGCCTCCAGGTCGATCCGCAGGTCGATCTGGTAGCCGCCGTTCGGCCGGCGCCGGTCCTCGCGCCAGGTCGGCGCGTACAGCACGACCTTCTTGCCCTCGGGCAGGCCGAGCCGCTCGCGGACCTGCTCGGCGGTCTTCTCCCGGTCGGCCGCGAACAGCAGGTCGTTCCGGGGCGCCCCGCTCTCCAGGATCTCGCCCTGGTAGTCGAAGGCGCGCCGCAGCACCGGGGCGGACCAGCTGTTGCCGGCCACCAGCAGGCTCCAGTTCGGCACCTCGCGGCTCAGGCCCTTGAGGTAGTTCGAGTCGGTGAACCAGACCTTCTCGAAGTCGAGGCCGACCTGCTTGAGCGGGCTGCCCATCCGGGTCTGCAGGACCACCTGGCCGGGGCGGCGGACGAAGAAGTCGGGCAGGTGGGTGCTGGTGACGATGTACTTGGCGGTCGCCAGCGCCTCGAACCACTCCGGGCTCCACAGCCGGATCGGCTGCGCGGTGCGCGGCAGCTCGGTCTGCATGTCGTCGCTGCCCCACAGGTGCTCCAGCGGCAGGCCGCGGCGGACCAGCTCCTCGTGGATCGCCCGCGGGGAGTCGGCGTAGGCGCTGCCGTGCCCGGCGTTGTAGAGCACCGTGTCGCGCACCGGCAGGCGGCGGGCGGCCGGGTAGTCGGTGGTGCGCAGCCGGCGCTGGCGGAAGCCGGACCGCTCCTCGGGCAGCAGCGCCGAGTACGACTCCAGCGACAGGCCGTCGTGGTAGCGGCGCTCCAGCGCGATCCGCTTGCCGCGGGACTCCACCTCCACCGGCAGGGCGCCGAAGCAGTCCGGCGAGATCTGCACGTGGCTGTCCGGCAGGGCCGAGGCCGGCACGCCGACCGGACGGAAGAAGACGTTCCAGGTGCCCTGGGCGAGCGGCACCCGGCCGGCGAAGGTGGCGGTCGGGACGGCGGGCAGCGCGGTGCGGAACCGGCCGTCCGAGATCTCCACCGGGTAGACGTGCTCCTCCTCGCGCCAGTGGTGGCGGACCACCAGCTCCCAGCGGTGCGCGCCGGGCTGCGGGAAGGAGCCGCTCAGCAGGAAGCCGTCGGCGCCGCGCGCCGACACCTCGTCCACGATCGGCTGCAGCAGCTGGTCGGAGAGCTGGAGGTGGCCGCTAGGGGAGGGCTTGGTGTAGATCGCCCGGCGCAGCTCGACCGGCGCCTGCGGGTCCAGCGGGACGTGCAGCTGCTCGGGCGCGTTGCGGTCGTCCCAGACCAGCGGGAGGACGCTGTCGTCGGCCAGCAGCAGCGCGGTCTTCCAGCGGTCGCGGACGCGCTCGGCGGCCACCGGGTCCAGCTCGGCCCAGGCCTCGCGGACGGCGGTCAGCTCGGCGACCTCGACCGAGGAGGTGAACGGCTGCAGGGTGCCGGCCGGGGTGCCCAGCTCCACCGGGAAGGTCAGCTCGCGGTCCGACTCGAGGTGGGTGAGCCGCAGTCGGGCCCCGGCGAAGCTCGCCCCGGAACGGGCGGCACCGGAGACCTCGATCCGGCCGCCGTGCGCGGCCAGGCCGGTCACCCGGGCCTTGACGGTCTCCACCTGGAGGTAGACGAAGCCGTCCCGGACCCACGGCACGATCCGCACGTCCGGCTCGACCCAGTGCTGCGGGATCGACGCGGCGCTGTCGCTCCAGCCGGCCGAGATCCGGCCCTTGTAGATCCCGCCCTTGCCCGCGCCGGCCACCAGGACGCGCCAGTGGCCGTCCTTCCACTGGCCGCGGTGCTTGAGCTTCTTCGGGTCGACGGCGACGGAGAAGCCGGACCAGTCGCAGTTGTACAGGTCGTGGTTGCAGCTCGCGGTGGCCTCGGGGCTGTACTGGGTCTTCATCGGCACCGCGATCGCCCGGCGGCCCTTGGCCTCGCGCAGTACCAGGGTGCGCACCATGTCGTGCTTGTTCGCCGCGCCCAGCTGCTCCGGGTAGGCGTGCCCGGTCAGCTCCAGCTTCCCGCCGACCCAGGCGCTGCCGTACAGCCGGCTGCGCATGACCAGCGAGTTGTCCAGCTTGAGCACCCCGGACGGGACGCTCTTGCGCCCGCCGCGCAGGAACGGGTAGTCCGCGTACGGCCGCAGCAGGCCGCGGGCCTGCACGCCGCCGCCGCTCTCGCCCTCGTACTTGATCTGCTCGACCAGTTCGTCGACCCGGTTCTGCAGGGTCAGGTGGTACTTGAGCCGCAGCGGCGCGCGCAGCTTGCGGACCTGCTCCTGGCCGATCGAGCGGAGCAGTCGGCTGACGCTCTGGACGTAGGCGTCCCGGTACTCCTTGTCGCCGTCCACGACGGACCAGAAGAACATCGGGATCTCCTCGACGAGGGTGTTCTCGTCGTAGGAGCGCAGGTACTCGGCGAAGCGCGGCTCGGTCTGCTTCTTCAACCAGGCGCGGACCAGCTCGACCGAGGCGACCCGGTCGACCAGGCCCTTCGGGTTGGTGCGCATCTGGGTGATCGACATCTCGCCGACCTCGCGCTCGCGCCAGTGGTAGATCGGCTCGGAGAGCACGTCCACGCTCTTGGCGAGGTAGTGGTGCGGCACGCTGACCGGCGCGTCCTCGTACAGGATGCCCTCGGGGTAGAGCAGGTCGGCGGCGTCGAAGAAGGAGCGGCGGTACACCTTGTTCCACGCGGTGCGGTCGGTGACCAGCGCCGGGAGCTCGGTGATGTGGGTCTTGAGCCGGGTCTCCTTGAACGGCTTGGAGTGCCCGCCGGACTGGTAGTAGCCCACCGCGCGGAACCGCAGCACGTTGCCGGTGCAGAAGTCCGAGCCGGTCTCGTCCAGCGTGTTGATCATCAGCTCGTACGCGCTCGGCGGCATCGAGTCGTCGCTGTCCACGAAGCACAGGAACTCGGAGTCCGGGTCGATGTGCCGGATGCCGGTGTTGCGGGCCGCGCCGAGGCCCTTGTTGACCTGCCGGACCAGCCGGAACCGCGAGTCCTTCGCTGCGTACGCATCGGCGAGCGCCGCACTGCCGTCCTTCGAACCGTCGTCGACCATGACGCACTCGAAGTCCGTGAAGGTCTGGGCGGCGATCGAGTCGAGGCATTCGACGAGATAACGCTCGACGTTGTAGATCGGAACGACGATGGAGAGGCGGGGAGCCATCGGCTACGCAGGCCTTTCTCGGGAGGAGCGTGGCAGCCCGCAGGGGGTCTGGCCGCACTTGGATCGGTGCGTACGTGCCCCCCGATCCTACCTCCGGGGCCCGGACCCCCTCGGGCCCACTACGCTGGCCCCCGTGCCCCGCTTCAGCGTCATCGTCCCCGTGTACCAGGTCCAGGACTACCTCGCCGAGTGCCTCGAATCGGTCCTCGGCCAGGGCGGACCGGACTTCGAACTGATCGCGGTGGACGACCGCTCGCCGGACGGCTGCGGCGCGATGCTGGACGAGGCCGCGGCCGCCGACCCCCGGGTCCGGGTGCTGCACCTGCCGGAGAACGTCGGCCTGGGCCGGGCCCGCAACGCCGGGCTGGAGGTCGCCACCGGCGACTACGTGCTCTTCCTCGACAGCGACGACACCCTCACCCCCGGCCTGCTGGCCGCCGTCGAGGACCGCCTCGCCGCCACCGGCGACCCGGACGTCCTGGTCTACGACTACGCCCGCACCTACGCCGACGGCCGGACCACCCGCGCCGCCGCCGGCCACGTCTTCGGCGCCGACTCCCCGGACGTCTTCGACCTCGCCGCCCGCCCCGACCTGCTCGACCTGCTCCAGGTCGTCTGGAACAAGGCCTACCGCCGCGGGTTCGTCACCGAGCAGCGGCTGGAGTTCCCGGCCGGCTACTACGAGGACACCCCCTGGACGTACCCGGCGCTGCTCGCCGCCGCCAGCATCACCCTGCTCGACCGGGTCGGCGTGCACTACCGCCAGCGCCAGGAGGGCGGCAACATCCTGGCCACCGCCAGCCGCAAGCACTTCGACGTCTTCGCCCAGTACGACCTGGTCTTCGCCTTCCTGGACCGCCGTCCCGACCTGGACCGGTGGCGCCCGGTGGTCTTCGGCAAGATGCTCAACCACCTCAACACCGTGGTCGCCAAGCCCGGCCGGATCCCGCCCGGCGACCGCCGCGAGTACTTCCGCCGCTCCGCCGCGCACTGCGCCCGGCTGCGCCCGGCCGGCTACCGCCCGCCGCCCGGCGTGGACGGCGTGCGCACCGAACTGCTCGGCCACGGGCGGTACGCCGCGTACCAGGCCGTCCGCGCCCTGGCGAAGGCCCGACGGCTCGTCAACCGGTAAGCCCGTCCCCCGGATCCGACCCGCGCCTGACGGCCGTTCGGGGGACGGGCAGGTATAACCGGTCGGGTGGACTTCCTGACCCGCCTTCCGGTCCTGGGCCCGCTCGTGGCCCGGGTGCTGCGCAGCCGCCCCTACCGGGTGTACGAGTACTTCTCCGCCGCCCGCGGCAACCGGCTGGCCGGAGCCGTCACCTTCTTCGGCTTCCTGGCCCTGTTCCCGCTGCTCACGGTCGGCCTGGCGATCGCCGTCGCCACGCTGAACGGCAGTCAGGTGGACGACCTCCAGCACCACATCTCCGACCAGCTGCCCGGCCTGTCGGACTCGCTCAACCTGCCGTCCCTGGTGGCGAACGCGGGCACCCTCGGGCTGGTCAGCGGCGCCCTGCTGCTGGTCTCCGGCCTCGGCTGGGTGGACACCATGCGCACCTCGATCAGGGACCTCTGGCAGCTGCCCGAGGAGGACGGCAACCCGGTGCTGCGCAAGGCCTGGGACGTCCTGGTGCTGGCCGGCCTCGGCCTGGTGTCGCTGTTCTCGGTGGCCGCCTCCGCCGCCGGCACCACGCTCGCCGGGCGGATCGCCGACGCGATCGGCCTGGGCAGCGGCTACCTGCTGACCGGGGTCGGCGTGCTGATCGCCATAGCGTGCGACATGCTGCTCTTCGCCTACCTGCTGGCGCCCTTCCCCGGGATCACCGACCAGCGCCGCCGCGACCTGCTGACCGGCGCCCTGATCGGCGCGGTCGGCTTCGAGCTGCTGAAACTGCTGCTCTCCTCCTACCTCGGCTCGGTCGCCGGGCGGAGCCTGTACGGGGCCTTCGCCACCCCGGTGGCGCTGCTGCTGTGGATCAACTTCGTGAGCCGGCTGCTGATGTACTGCGTGGCCTGGACGGCCACCGCCGACCCGGCGGCGGCCCGGGAGCGGACCAGGGAGCACGGCCGGGCGCTGCTGGCCGCGGCCGACGAGGCCGAGGCGAAGGACACCACGCCCACGGCGACGCCCCGGCCCCGGACCTGAGGCCGGGACCGGGGCGTCGGACCGCGGCTCAGTCCCCGGCGCGGCCCGACGCCCGGCGCCGGAGGGCCACCACGGCGCCCGCCGCGACCACGGCCCCGACCAGCACGGCCGTCCAGGTGCCCGGGCCCGGCCCGTCGTCCCCGGCCGGTCCGGCGGCGGCCCGGCCCGCGGTGGGGGAGGGGTGCGGCGGCGGCGCGGGGGCACCGGCGGCGCCACCCGCCTGACCGGTCGGCTCCTCGCCGCCGGCCTGCTGCTCGTCGACCAGCCGGCCGACCGGCTGCACCTTGCCCGCCGCGGCGAAGCCCCAGTCCAGCAGCTCGGCCGTCTCGTCGTACACCTTCTGGTAGCTGGCCGGGTGCATCACCGTCACCAGCAGGGTCCGCCCGTTCCGCTCGGCGGCGCCGACGAAGGTCGAACCGGCGTTGGTGGTGGTGCCGTTCTTCACCCCGATCAGCCCGGGGTACTTGCCCAGCAGCCGGTCGGTGTTGGCGATCCCGAAGCTGCCGCGCTGGCCGGTGTTCTTGTCGACGGCGCCCGGGAACATCGCGTCCCGGGTCGCGCAGTACCCGCGGAAGTCCGGGTTGCGCAGGCCGGAGCGGGCGAACAGCGACAGGTCGTAGGCCGAGGACAGCTGGCCGTCCATGTCGTAGCCGTCCGGGGAGATCACCTTGGTGTCCCGCGCCTGGAGGGCCTCGGCCCGGGCCTGCATCTCGTTGACGGTCGGCTGGATACCGCCGTTCATGTGGGCCAGGACGTGCACGGCGTCGTTGCCCGAACTCAGGAACACCCCGCGCCACAGGTCCTCGACCCGGTAGTCCAGGTTCTCCTTGATGCCGACCAGGCTGCTGCCGGCGCCGATGTTCTGGATCTCCTCGTCGGCGACCCGGTGCACCGCGTTGCGGTCGAACTTGGGCAGCACGGTGTCCGCGAAGAGGATCTTCAAGGTGCTCGCGGGGGGCAGCCTGAGATGCGGGTTGTAGGCCGCCAGCACGTCCCCCGACGTGGCGTCGGAGACTATCCAGGACTGGCCGGTGAGGTCCGTCGGCAGGGCCGGCGCCCCCGTCAGCGGATTGACCTGGACCCCGGGCAGCCCCAGCCGCTCACCGCCGATCGCGGACGGCGGGGGCGGCGCCTGCGGAGCCGCGACCGCCGCGGGCGCGGCGAGCAGGACCGGGAGGGCCGCGGTGACCGCGGCGCACAACTGCGCGAAGGTGTGACGGGGTGTGGACACCAGCTGACCGTACCCACTGCGGAGCGCCGACGTCCGCCACACCGGACCGGTCCTCCGCAGGAGGGGCCCGCCCTACGCCGATCGGCGGCCCGCGCATACTGGGGAGGCACCCCGCCGCCACCGCACCCCCGCCGAGGACCACCCCATGAAGCTCAGCCGCCGCACCTCCTGGTTCCTGACCGCCTTCGGCGTCTGGTCGATGATCATCTGGACCACCTTCGTCAAGAACCTGTGGAAGGACTCCGGCAACCAGGCCTTCGTGAACGGCGACCACTCCCAGCCCACCGCCTTCTTCTGGATCCACCTGCTCCTCGCCGTCACCTCCTTCCTCCTCGGCATCGCCGTCGGCACCATCGGCCTCCGCGGCCTCCGCGCCACCCGCCGCACCCCGGCCACGGCCACGGACTGACCCCGAATCCCCGTCGCCGCTGTCAGTGCCCGCTGGCAGGATCCTCACCGTTCTCGCGCGCGCACCGGACGCGCCGAACACAAGGGGTGGGGAACCTTCATGACATTTTCGCGTGCCCGCAGACTCGGCGGGGTCGTCGTGGCGGCTCTCGCCGCCGGCCTGCTCACCGGGCCGGCGGCCTCGGCCGACTCCGCGCCGGCCGTCGTCGGTACCGCCCAGGGCGCGGACCGGATCACCGCGGCCTGCGGTCCGACCACGGATCCGGCCTGGATCGGCCGGAGCGGGACCGGCACCGACCTCGTCGCCAAGGTCACCGGTACCGGTGCCCGGTTCAGCGTCTGGGACGTGACCACGGGTGCGGAGGACCCGGTGTTCACCGGTGAGGCCCAGACCTACGGAACCCCGCAGGCCGGTCTCAGCGTGCCCGGCCTGCTGGACGGGCACAGCTACGCCTGGCACGCCTGGGCCCTCCAGGGCGCCCAGGCCTCCGCCCCCTCGGCGGACTGCCACTTCACCGTGGACGCCACCGCCCCGACCGTCACGGTCTCCTCGACCGACTTCCCGGCGAGCGGCACCGCCACGAAGTACGCGGGGCAGAAGGGGACTTTCGTCCTCAAGGGCGCCGATGCGGTCCCCGCGGGCGGTGAGGCCTCCGGAATCGCGTGCTTCCGGTACGCCTGGATGTACGCCGGGACCGACTGCAACTCGCCGGAGGCCGTCGAGCCGGATGCCGACGGTACGGCGAAGATCGACCTCAAGGTCCTGCAGTGGGGCAGCAACAACCTCGTCGTCAACGTGATCGACAACGCGGGCAACGTCGGCCGGACGACCTACACCTTCTACGCCCCGTCGAACCCCAGCGCGCCGAAGACCCTCGGCGACGTGGACGGGGACGGTGTCGCGGACATCCTGCTCCCCGACGCCCAGGGCAACCTGCAGTACATCGGCGTCAACGCGACCGACACGACGCCGAACGCCGTCATCGCGGCCAACCGCGCTCCCTCCGGGCAGAGTTGGGCGCCCTACCAGGTCGCCCACCGGGGGTGGGACTACCACGCGCCGTCCTCGGACGACCTGTTCATCCACAAGCCGGGCGACGCCTCCCTGACCGTCTACCGGAACTGGGACTACGGAGGCATGACCAAGGGCTTCGACCGTTCGGGCGACCGCGTGTGCGGCGACCCGTTCGAGCCGCAGCCCTGCCCGGCCGGCTTCGCCGCCGACTGGTCCAAGACCGACCAGATCGTCGCCTTCGGCCCGGTGGCCGGCGGCACCTCGCCGTCACTCCTGACGCTGGAGAGCGGGAACCTCTGGCTGCTCGCCGGGGCCACCTCCGGTTTCGACAAGATCACCAAGCTCACCACCTCCGGTGCCTGGAGCGGCTACGACCTGGTCGCCCCGGGCCCGGACGCGGCCGGCAACCTCGCCCTCTGGGCGCGTGACCGGGCCACCGGCGAGCTGCACGCCTACCCGGTCCCGAAGAAGGCCGACGGCACCTTCGACTTCTCCGCCCTCGCCGATCCGAAGGCGGACGTCGTCGCCACCGGCTTCACCGTGGCCGCGTACCCGACCCTCGGCAGCTCGGGCGACGCCGACGGTGACGGCAAGCCGGACCTGTGGGCCGTCACGGCCGACCGGCACCTGGTGATGTACAGCGGCTGGACCGATGCCAACGACCTCGGCCCGCTGAACTGATCCGCCGACGGAGGCCCTGCCCGATCAACTCGGGCGGGGCCTCCGTGCCGTGGGCGGGCCACCGGTCGGAATCCCCGTTGCCGCCGGTGGTTCTCCGCTGGCAAGATCCTCTCCGCTCGTACGCGCGTACCGGACGCGCCGAGCACGATGGGTGGGGGGAATTTCGATGAAGCACGTGCACCTGCGCAGATTCGGCGGGGTCGCCGCGGCGACCGTGGCCGCCGGGCTGCTGGCCACGCCGACGGTGGCGGTGGCCGATGCCGGGCCGGCCGTCCTGGGGACCAGCCAGGGCGTCGACGCCCAGCACCTCGGGGCCTGCGGCCCGGCGGGCGACCCGGCCTGGATCGGCCGGAGCGTCAACGGGCCGGCGCTCAACGTCAAGGTCGCCGGCACCGGCGCCCGGTTCGGGGTCTGGGACGTGACCACCGGCGCCGAGGACCCGGTGTTCACCGGTGAGGCCCAGGCCAACGGGGCCCCGCAGGCGGGCCTCACCGTCCCCGGTCTGCTGGACGGCCACAGCTACGCCTGGCACGCCTGGGCCCTCCAGGGCGCCCAGGTCTCCGCCCCGTCGGCGGACTGCCACTTCACGGTGGACACCACCAGCCCGACCGCCACGGTCTCCTCGACCGACTTCCCGGCGAGCGGCACCGCCCCCAAGTTCGCGGGCCAGGTCGGCACCTTCGTGGTCAGGACCACCGACCCGGTGCCGGCCGGCGGCGAGTCCTCCGGGATCGCCTGCATCCGCTACGGCTGGGGCAACCTCGGCGTCGGTGGCTGCGACTCGCCCGACGCCGTCGTCCCGGAGGACGACGGCACGGCGACCGTCAGCCTGCGGGTCCTGAACTGGGGCACCAACACCCTCAACGTCCAGGTGATCGACGACGCGGGCAACGTCGGCGGGGCGGGCTACACCTTCTACGCCCCGTCGAACCCCAACCCGCCCAAGGCGCCCGGCGACGTCGACGGGGACGGCGTCCCGGACGTCCTGCTGCCGGACGCAGCGGGCAACCTGCAGATCATCAGCAGCGGCTCGGGTGACACCACGCCGTCCGCGGTGATCCGGGCCGTCCAGTCCCCGAACCAGACCTCCTGGTCCAACGTCCAGGTGGCGCACCGCGGTTGGGACGCCAACATGCACGCGCCGATGGACGACCTGCTGATGCACCCGAGCGGCTCGCCGGCGCTGTACTTCTACAGCAACCAGGACTACGCCTCGTTCACCGGGTACCCGTCGGCGATCTCCCGGCCGTCCGCCTGCCAGAACCCCGCCGGAACGGCCGCCGCCTGCCCGGCCGGCTTCGCCACCGACTGGCACAAGGCCGACCAGATCGCCCTGATCGGCTCCCTGGACAGCCGGATGGTCTCCTCCCTGATGACCGTGGAGGACGGCAACCTCTGGCTGTTCGCCAACCCCGGCTTCTCCTACCGGCTGCGGACCGCCCGCCAGCTCACCACCGACGGCGCCTGGGCGGGCTACGACCTGGTCGCCCCGGGCCCGGACGCGGCCGGCAACCTCGCCCTCTGGGCGCGTGACCGGGCCACCGGGGAGCTGCACGCCTACCCGATCGTGAAGAAGGCCGACGGCACCTTCGACTTCTCCGCCCTCGCCGACCCGAAGGCGGGCGTCGTCGCGAGCGGCTTCACCGTCGACAAGTACCCGACGCTCGGCAGCTCGGGCGACGTGGACGGTGACGGCAAGCCGGACCTGTGGGCCGTCACGGCCGACCGGCACCTGGTGTACTACAGCGGCTGGAGCGACCCCTCCGGTGCCGGTGCGCTGAAGTGAGGAACACGGAGGCCCCCGTCCGATCGGAAGGATCGGACGGGGGCCTCCGTGGGTGTCGGGCGGGGATCAGAAGCGGCGGGTGACCAGCGCCCGCTTCACTTCCTGGATCGCCTTGGTGACCTCGATGCCGCGCGGGCAGGCCTCGGAGCAGTTGAAGGTGGTGCGGCAACGCCACACGCCCTCACGGTCGTTGAGGATCTCCAGGCGCTGCTCGGCACCCTCGTCGCGCGAGTCGAAGATGAAGCGGTGCGCGTTGACGATGGCGGCCGGGCCGAAGTACTGGCCGTCGTTCCAGAACACCGGGCAGGACGACGTGCACGCGGCGCACAGGATGCACTTGGTGGTGTCGTCGAAGCGCTCGCGGTCCTCGGCGGACTGCAGGCGCTCGCGGGTCGGGTCGTTCCCCTTGGTGATGAGGAACGGCATGACGTCCTTGTACGCCTGGAAGAACGGGTCCATGTCCACGACCAGGTCCTTGAGGACCGTCAGGCCCTTGATGGCCTCGATCGTGATCGGCTTCTCCGGGTCGACGTCCTTGATCAGGGTCTTGCACGCCAGCCGGTTGCGGCCGTTGATCCGCATGGCGTCGGAGCCGCAGATGCCGTGCGCGCAGGAACGGCGGTAGGTGAGGGTGCCGTCCTGCTCCCACTTGATCTTGTTGAGCGCGTCCAGGACGCGCTCCTTCGGGTCCAGGGTCAGCTGGTAGTCGACCCACACCGGGTCCGGGTGCTCCTCCGGGTTGAACCGGCGGATCCGGAAGGTGACGGTGATCAGCTGTACGCCACCGGCCTCGACCGCGTCCAGAGCGGCCGAGTGCTCCACAGTCGGAGTGCTCATCAGTACTTACGCTCCATCGGCTGGTAGCGGGTCGTGACGACCGGCTTGTAGTCGAGGCGGATGGAGGTGCTGCCGTCGGCGGCGACCTCCTGGTACGCCATGGTGTGCTGCATGAACTTCACGTCGTCACGGGTCGGGAAGTCCTCGCGGTAGTGACCGCCGCGGGACTCCTCACGGGCCAGCGCGGAGACGGCCAGCACCTCGGCCAGGTCGAGCAGGTTGCCCAGCTCGATGGCCTCCAGGAGGTCCGTGTTGTACCGGAAGCCCTTGTCCTGGATGGAGACGTGCTTGTAGCGCTCCCGCAGGGCGGCGATGTCCTCGACGGCCTGCTTGAGGGTGGCGCCGGTGCGGTAGACCATCGCGTTGGCGTCCATGGTCTCCTGCAGCTCCTTGCGGATCTGCGCCACGGACTCGGTGCCGGTCGACTCGCGGAGCCTGTCGACCATGCCCTGGACCAGCGCCTCCGGGTCCTCCGGGAGCGGGACGAACTCGTTCGCGTTGGCGTAGTCGGCGGCGGCGATGCCCGCGCGACGGCCGAACACGTTGATGTCCAGCAGCGAGTTGGTGCCGAGGCGGTTGGCGCCGTGCACGGACACGCAGGCGACCTCGCCGGCCGCGTACAGGCCCGGGACGACGTCGGTGTTGTTGCGCAGGACCTCACCCTCGACGTTGGTCGGGATGCCGCCCATGGCGTAGTGCGCGGTGGGCTGGATCGGGATCGGGTCCGTGTAGGGCTCGATGCCGAGGTAGGTGCGCGCGAACTCGGTGATGTCCGGGAGCTTGGCGTCCAGCTGCTCCGGCGGCAGGTGGGTCAGGTCCAGGTAGACGTGGTCGCCGTCCGGACCGCAGCCGCGGCCTTCGCGGATCTCGGTGTAGATCGCGCGGGAGCAGACGTCACGGGACGCGAGGTCCTTCATGACGGGGGCGTAGCGCTCCATGAAGCGCTCGCCGTCCTTGTTGCGCAGGATGCCGCCCTCGCCGCGGGCGCCCTCGGTGAGCAGGATGCCCATGCGCCAGATGCCCGTCGGGTGGAACTGGAAGAACTCCATGTCCTCCAGCGGCAGGCCGCGGCGGTAGGCCACGGCCTGGCCGTCACCGGTGAGGGTGTGGGCGTTGGAGGAGACCTTGAAGAACTTGCCGGTGCCGCCGGAGGCGAACACGACCGACTTGGCCTGGAAGACGTGGATCTCGCCGGTGGCCAGCTCGTAGGCGACGACGCCGGCCGTCTTGCCCTCGTTGATCAGCAGGTCGAGGACGTAGAACTCGTTGAAGAACTCGACGCCGTGCTTGACGCAGTTCTGGAACAGCGTCTGGAGGATCATGTGGCCGGTGCGGTCGGCCGCGTAGCACGAGCGGCGGACCGGGGCCTCGCCGTGGTTGCGGGAGTGACCGCCGAAGCGGCGCTGGTCGATCCGGCCCTGCTCGGTGCGGGAGAAGGGCAGGCCCATCTTCTCCAGGTCGAGGACGGCGTCGATGGCCTCCTTGCACATGATCTCGGCGGCGTCCTGGTCGACCAGGTAGTCACCGCCCTTGACCGTGTCGAAGGTGTGCCACTCCCAGTTGTCCTCCTCGACGTTGGCCAGGGCGGCGCACATGCCGCCCTGGGCCGCGCCGGTGTGGGACCGGGTCGGGTAGAGCTTGGTCAGGACGGCGGTGCGGCTGCGCTGCGTCGACTCGATGGCCGCGCGCATGCCGGCGCCGCCGGCGCCGACGATGACGGTGTCGTACTGGTGAATCTGCATGGGGGGTTAACTCGCCTCTGGCCTCTGCCGATGGTCGATGGTGCTCGCGGCTCAGATGTTGGGGTCGAAGGTGAAGATCACCAGGGTGCCCAGCAGCACGGTGAAGACCGTGGCGGTACCCATGAGCCCCTTGAGCCAGAGCCGGGTCGAGTCCTTCTCGGCGTAGTCGTTGATGACCTGACGCATGCCGTTGGCGCCGTGCAGCATGGCGAGCCAGAGCATCAGGAGGTCCCAGCCCTGCCAGAACGGCGAGGCCCAGCGACCGGCGACGAAGGCGAACCCGATCTTGGAGACGCCACCGTCCAGGACCAGCATGATCAGCAGGTGGCCGAGGATCAGCACGACCAGGACGACACCGGACAGGCGCATGAAGAGCCAGGCCAGCATCTCGAAGTTGGTGCGGGTGCGGCGCGGGGTCTTCCCGGTCCGCTTGCGCGGCGGCTCGATGACGAAGGCGTCGGCGGGGTTGCCCGTGCCGAGGCCCTTGCCGGTGTGCGCCTGCTTGGAGGGGACGACGATCGCGTCGGAGTAGTCCGTGGACATCAGTCAGCTCACTTCCCGAACCAGGAGATCAGCGTGTGCTGCAGGATGCCGTAGAAGGAGCCGGCCATCAGGACGACCCAGACCCCGACGACGGTCCACAGCATCTGCTTCTGGTACTTCGGGCCCTTGGACCAGAAGTCCACCGCGACGACGCGCAGGCCGTTGAGCGCGTGGAACAGGATGGCGGCCACCAGGCCGTACTCCATCAGGTTCACGAGCGGAGTCTTGTACGTCTGAATGACGGTGTCGTAGGACTCCGGCGACACTCGCACGAGGGCGGTGTCCAGGACGTGGGCGAACAGGAAGAAGAAGATGAGGACGCCGGTGACTCGATGAGCCACCCAGCTCCACATGCCTTCCCGGCCGCGGTACAGCGTTCCAGCCGGCACGGAAAAACCCTCCGGAAGCGATTGGGGGCTCGGCCGGCTTCGGTGTCGGTCAGCCCGGCCGGGTACGGTCCACCGGCCGCCAGCATCCTATCGACGCCTCGTCGGGAACCGCCTCCGGGGTACCCAGGTGTGATCAATCAGGCACTTCTGGCCTAGTGCGGAGGGAACCCGGGCCACTTCGGTCACGCTGAGTGACTAGCCTGGGGCTTCGCGGTGACGGGCGGCGATCGGATTCACCCGGGGGGATGAAATCGGGTCCGGCCGCACCGCCCCCGGCGTGGCGCGCCGGGGGCGGTGGCTCAGCGCGCTCCGGCCTCGGAGTGGGTGGCGACCAGGTGCTCCAGTCGGGTGAGGGCGATCCGCCGGAGCTCGTCCGCCGCGGTCAGCCGCTCCTCGTCCGGGTCGTTGGCCAGCCGGGTGCGGATGGAGGAGAGCACGGCGTCGAGCATCTCCTCCGGGTCGACGCCGTCCAGGCAGACCACGAAGACGTGGCCGAACCGGGCCTCGTAGGCGGCGTGGGCGGCCCGCAGCGCGGTGTGCGCGGCCTGGCTGCCGGGGGCGCGCATGCCGAGCAGCGGCTGCGGCATCCAGCTCTCGTCGGCCAGGGCCTCGGCGAGGTCCGCCGGGCGCAGGTCGTAGGAGGCCTCGCTGGCGGCGGCCAGCAGGGACTCTATGTCGGGGTAGGGGCGGTGGGCGGTGAGGCGCAGGGCCCAGCGGTGGCTGCCGCAGCAGGCCAGCAGGGCCTCCTCGGCAGCGCCGGCGTCCGCCTCGTTGAAGCGGTGCAGGCCGAGGAGGGTCGGCTCGCTGCGGACGTCGGGCCGCTGTGACGGGATGTCGCTGGCCAGCGGGTCCTCCTCGTGAGGGCGGGAAGCGGCTGGTGTGGGGTGGTGGAGCAGGTGGAGTATGGGGCTGCGGAGGGGGCGCGCGGCGCCGTTCTGGCAGCTCCTCAAAGGTAGTTGAGCGCTCATCAGTTGGGGAGGGCGCGCGCGGAATTCATCCGGACGAGCTATCAAGTTGTGACGTTGACACCTTCTCGTCAGCGCCCTGCCCGTACGGATCTGCTAGCGGCTCAGCCGCAGCGGGTGCCCTCGGCCGGCATGGTGCCGTCGGTCAGGTAGGCGGCCATGGCGAGGTCGGTGCAGGCGCTGCCCTTGCCGAAGGCGCCGTGGCCCTCGCCCACCCGGGTGAGCAGGGTGGCCCTGGCGAAGCCCTGGGCCAGCTTCTGGGCGGAGGAGTACGGGGTGGCCGGGTCCCCGGTGGTGCCGACCACCAGGATCGGGGCGGCGCCCTCGGCGCGGATGGTGTGCGGCTTCTCCTGGGTCTTGAACGGCCAGTAGGCGCAGCCGGGCTCGGTGTAGTCGTCCACCGTGACGTCCTTGGAGAGCAGCGGCGCCTCGGCCCGCAGCCGTTCGACGGCCTGCCGGGCGTGCTCGGGGGTCGGCGCGGGGCGGGCCGCGTCGGCGCAGCTGATCGCGCTGTTGGCCTCGTCCATCGGGCTGTAGTGGCCGTTCTCGTCGCGGCCGTTGTAGTCGTCGGCGAAGGCCAGCAGGTAGTCGCCCTTGTCGCGCTTCATCGCCCAGCCGAGGCTGGCCCGCAGGTACTGCCAGGAGGTCTTCTCGTCGCCGTACAGCAGCGAGATGACGCCGGTCCAGGCCATGTCGCGGCCGAGCTTGCGGCCGTCCTTGGTGGTCAGCGGGTGGTCGTGGAGGCCGTCCAGGAAGTCGGCGGCCTTCTTGGCGGCCTTGGTCCGGTCCGTGCCGAGCGGGCACTCGTCGGGGTGGTTGTCCACGCAGTCGGCGGCGAAGCGTTCGAAGGACTTCTCGAAGCCGACCTGCTGGTCGACGCCGTGGTCCAGGGTGTCCTGGGCCGGGTCGACGGCGCCGTCCAGGACCAGCCGGCCGGTGTTCTGCGGGAACTCCTCGGCGTACAGGGCGCCGAGGTAGGTGCCGTAGGAGATGCCGAGGTAGTTGAGCTTCCGGTCGCCGACGGCGGCGCGCAGCACGTCCAGGTCGCGGGCGGTGTTGCGGGTGCCGACGAAGGGCAGCAGCTTGCCGGACCTGGCCTGGCAGGCGGTGGCGTGGTCGGTGGACTGCTTGACGTGGGCGGCCCTGCGCTCGGCGGGGTCGTCCGGCGCGTCCTCCTGGTTGGCGGCGTCGAGCTGCTTGTCGTCGTAGCAGACCACGGGCGCGCTGTCGCCGGTGCCGCGCGGGTCGAAGCCGATCACGTCGAAGCGGTCGTGCAGGGTGCCGTCGAAGTCCTTGGCGCCGTACTTGACCATCTCGACGCCGGAGGCGCCGGGGCCGCCGGGGTTGACCATCAGTGAGCCGACCCGCTTGCCCCGGTCGGCCGCCGCGTACTTGATCAGGGCGAGGTCGATCGCGTCGGTGGCGGGGTTCGCGTAGTCGAGCGGGACGTGCAGCTTGCCGCACTGCATGCCGGAGGTGTCGATCTTCGCCTTGTCGGCCTTGGGGTCGGCCGGGCAGTCCGCCCAGGTGATCTGCTGGCCGTAGAAGGCCTTGAGCGCCGGGTCGGCCTCGCCCTTGGGCCCGGGGGTGGGCGTCGGGGCCGTCGTCGGGCTGCCGGCGGCGGGCGCGGTGGTGCCGGAGGCCTTGTCCTGGGCCGTCGTCACGGTGTTGTCGCAGGCGGCGGTGAGCAGGAGGGTGCCTGCCGCCAAGGCGGTCAGCAGCACCCGTGGGCGGGCGGCCCGGAAGATCGTCATCGCACGTGTGTACCACTCGTGTACGACACGTGTTCGATCAGGGGGTGTCGTCGGGCCGCCCGCCGGGGGAGGGGCCGGTCAGCCGCGGTGGACCTTGTGGTTGGCGGCCTGCGCCCGCGGGCGGACCACCAGCAGGTCGATGTTCACGTGCGAGGGCCGGGTGACCGCCCAGGCCACGGTGTCCGCGATGTCCTCCGAGGTCAGCGGCTCGGCCACGCCCGCGTACACGGCGGCGGCCTTCTCCTCGTCACCGCGGAAGCGGGTGACGGCGAAGCCCTCGGACTTCACCATCCCGGGCGCGATCTCGATCACCCGGATCGGCTCCCCGCACAGCTCCAGCCGCAGCGTCGCCGCGATGGTGTGGGCGGCGTGCTTGGCCGCGACGTACCCGCCGCCGCCCTCGTACGCGGTCAGCGCGGCGGTCGAGGAGAGCACCAGCACGGTGCCGTCGCCGGTGGCGCGCAGGGCGGGCAGCAGTGCCTGGGTCACGTGCAGCACCCCGAGCACGTTCACCTCGTACATGGCCCGCCAGTCGGCCGGGTCGCCGTGCTCGACGCTCTCCGCGCCGATCGCGCCGCCCGCGTTGTTCACCAGGACGTCCACCCGGCCGACCTCGGCCGCGAAGGCGTCCACGGCGGCCCGGTCGGTGACGTCCAGCGTGAGCGCCCTGGCCGCGCCGCCCCGCTCGGCGATCTCCTTGGCCAGCGCCTCGATCCGCTCGGTCCGGCGTGCGGTCAGCACCACCTCGAAGCCCTCGGCGGCCAGCCGGCGGGCGGTCGCCGCGCCGATTCCGCTGCTGGCACCGGTGACCACGGCCACCTTCTGCTCGGTCATTGCCACTCCCTGGGGCTCATCCGGTCGTTCGTCCGATCATCTCAACCGGGTGCGCGGAGCGAGCGCTCCGGTCCGGCCCGTCAGCCGGGCGCCGGGCGTACGACGGGGGAGCGGCCGCAGAACGGGCCCGCTGAGCGGCCGTCAGGGGGCCCGGCCGTCAAGCCGGTGGCGGCCGTGACCGCCGGCCAGGGTGATCGTTGCACAGGGCAAGCAACCCGGGGAAGGCGGCTGAAACGAGATGTCATACCCACCTGTCAGGCCGGTATGCGCCCATCCGGGGACTAGTTTTCCGGAAGTCGGGCCAAATCCCCCCAACGGGCCTACTCTTGGGGAGATGAACCGTCCTGAGCCCGCTCAGCCGGGCGTCACTCCCGCCGTCGCACGCCCCGCCGCCGAACTGCGCGCCCGGGTGCGGAGGCTGGAGCCCGAGCTGATCGCCTTCCGCCGTGATCTGCACCGGCACCCGGAGCTCGGCCGCCAGGAGTTCCGCACCACCAACCTGCTGCGCGACCGGCTGGTCGCGGCGGGCCTGGAGCCGCGGGTGCTGCCCGGCGGCACCGGGCTGCTGGTCGACCTCGTCCCGGCCGGCACCGCTCCGGGCACCGAGTTCCTGGCCTTCCGCGCCGACATCGACGCGCTGCCGATCGACGACGCCAAGACCGACGTGCCGTACCGCTCGACCGTCCCCGGCCGGGCCCACGCCTGCGGCCACGACGTGCACACCTCGGTGGTGCTCGGCACCGGGCTGGTGCTGGCCGGGGCACTGCGCTCGGGCGAGCTGCGCCGCCCGGTCCGGCTGGTGTTCCAGCCGGCCGAGGAGGTCATGCCCGGCGGGGCGCTGGACGTCATCAAGGCGGGCGGGATGGACGGCGTCGGCCGGATCTTCGCGGTGCACTGCGACCCCAAGGTGGAGGTGGGCCGGATCGCCCTGCGGGTCGGCGCGATCACCTCGGCCTGCGACCGCCTGGTGCTGCACCTGGACGGCCCCGGCGGGCACACCGCCCGTCCGCACCTGACCACCGATCTGGTGACCGCGATCGCCCGGATGGCCGCGGACCTGCCGGCCGCCCTGGCCCGCCGGATGGACCCGCGCTGGGGCGTCAGCCTGGTCTGGGGCCGGATCGCCTCCGGTTCCGCGCCCAACGTCATCCCGCAGCACGCCGAACTGGAGGGCACCGTCCGCTGCCTGGAGCTGGACGGCTGGCGCGAGGCGCCGGACCTGCTGCACGAGCTGATCGCCAAGCTCGCCGAGACCTACCGGGCCAAGTGGACCCTGGACTACCACCGCGGGGTGCCGCCGGTGGTCAACGAGGCGGTCTCGGTCGCGCGGCTGGAGGAGACGATGACCGCCCGGTTCGGCGGGGACGGCGCCGAGGTGGTGGAGGGCACCGAACAGAGCCTGGGCGGCGAGGACTTCTCCTGGTACCTGGAGCACGCCCCGGGCGCGCTGGCCCGGCTGGGCGTCCGGGCCCCCGGCGACACCACCGTCCGTGACCTGCACCAGGGCCGGTTCGACGTGGACGAGCGGGCGATCGGCGTGGGTGTGGAGCTGTTCGCGGCGCTGGCCCTGGAGGATGACCGGATCTGACCGTTTCAAGGGGGTTTGCGGGCGACGCGTGAGCACGTTGTCGAGATCCGGGGTTTCGAAACGGTTCCGTAGACTGGGCCGGACCAAGTCTCGGATTCACCGTCCGCGCACGGGAAAAGGGCTCGGGGACGGCCGTCAGACCACGGTTTGATAACAACCCGAATGCTCCGGCAGCCCGTAACCCAACCGTGTTCTACGCGCGTTACGGTGGCGTCCGACCACGCTAATCGGGTGCGTGTGAGAAGGAGAAACTCCCTTGCGCCGTTCAATGAAGCTCGCCGCGGTTGTGCTCTCGGGTTCCCTGGGCATGGCCTCGCTCGCCGCTTGCGGCGCAAAGAGCAATGACACCAACGCCTCCGCCGGGTCTTCCGACGCTCTCAAGGTCGGCATGGCCTACGACATCGGCGGCCGCGGTGACCAGTCCTTCAACGACTCCGCCGCGCGCGGTCTCGACAAGGCCAAGGCCGACCTGGGCGTCTCCGTGACCGAGGCCGAGGCCAAGTCGGGCGAGGCCGAGGCCGACAAGGAGACCCGCCTCAAGAACCTGGTCGACGCCGGCTACAAGACCATCATCGCGGTCGGCTTCGTCTACCAGCCGGCGGTCAACAAGGTCGCCAAGGACAACCCGAACGTCAAGTTCGCGATCATCGACTCGAACGACAAGGACCAGCCGTCCAACGTCACCTCGCTGCTCTTCGCCGAGCAGGAGGGTTCGTACCTCGCCGGCGTCGCCGCCGCGAGCAAGTCGAAGGCCCACCACATCGGCTTCATCGGCGGTGTGCAGTCCGAGCTGATCAAGAAGTTCGAGGCCGGTTACAAGGCGGGTGCCAAGTCCGTCGACCCGAGCATCCAGGTCGAGACCACCTACCTGACCACCCCCCCGGACTTCACCGGCTTCAACTCGCCCGACAAGGGCAAGGAGGCCGCGCAGGGCCAGCTCGACAAGGGCGCGGACGTCATCTACGCCGCCGCCGGCTCCTCCGGCAACGGCTCCATCGAGGCCGTCGCCAACGCGGGCAAGTGGGCCATCGGCGTCGACTCCGACCAGGCCAACCAGCCGGCCCTGGCGAAGTTCAAGAACAGCATCCTGACCTCGATGGTCAAGAACGTCGACAACGCGGTGTTCGCGTACATCGACTCGGTCAAGAAGGGCACGCCGTTCACCGGCATCAAGCTCTTCGACCTCAAGGCCAACGGTGTCTCGCTCGCCACCACCGGCGGCAAGATCGACGACATCCAGGACAAGCTCAAGGCCGCCAGCGACGCCATCACCAGCGGCGCGACCACCATCCCGACCGCGCCGACCTCCTGAGGCCGGCGCGTCCCGGGACGCGACCTGACGCTGCCGCCTGCCCGGCAGCGTGACGATCGACTCGATCAACGGGAGGGGCCCGGCAGGGTGCGCTCGACGCGCACCCCCGGGCCCCGTTCCGTCTCCACGTTTCCCCCCTGTCCCCCCTTGGCCCTCCGAGCGCAACGACGCGCCTCCAGACCACCAGGAGACCGCCATCACCGCATCAGACCCCGTCCCCCTGCGCAAGGACGGAACCCCCAGCGCGGGGACGGCGACCCCGGCCGTCGAACTGCGCGGCATCACCAAGCGCTTCCCCGGTGTCGTGGCCAACCACGACATCAACCTCACCGTCCGCACCGGCACGGTGCACGCCCTCATGGGCGAGAACGGCGCCGGCAAGTCGACGCTGATGAAGATCCTCTACGGCATGCAGAAGCCGGACGAGGGCACCATCGCGATCAACGGCGAGCTGTGCGAGTTCAACACCCCCGGTGACGCCATCGCGCGCGGCATCGGCATGGTGCACCAGCACTTCATGCTGGCCGACAACCTCACCGTGCTGGAGAACGTCGTCCTCGGCGGCGAGAAGCTCCACGGCATCGGTGCCAAGGCGAAGGCGAGGATCAAGGAGATCTCCGACCAGTACGGCCTGGGCGTGCGCCCGGACGCCCTGGTCGAGGACCTCGGCGTCGCCGACCGCCAGCGCGTCGAGATCCTCAAGGTGCTGTACCGCGGCGCCAAGATCCTGATCCTCGACGAGCCGACGGCCGTGCTCGTCCCGCAGGAGGTCGACGCGCTGTTCGACAACCTGCGCGAGCTCAAGGCCGAGGGCGTCACCGTCATCTTCATCTCGCACAAGCTGCACGAGGTGCTCGCGGTCGCCGACGCGATCAGCGTCATCCGGCGCGGCACCACGGTCGGCGACGCCGACCCGAAGGCCGTGACCGCCCGCCAGCTGGCCGAGCTGATGGTCGGCGCCGAGCTGCCCTCCCCGGAGAGCCGCGAGTCGACCGTCACCACCACCGAGATGCTCAAGGTCGAGGGCCTGAGGATCGCCAAGACCGACGCCGAGGGCATCGAGCGCGTCGTCCTGGACGACATCTCGCTGCGCATCCACAAGGGCGAGATCCTCGGCATCGCGGGTGTCGAGGGCAACGGCCAGGCCGAACTCGTCGAGGCCATCATGGGCATGCTGCCGCTGGACGGCGGCACCGTCACCCTGGACGGCAAGGACCTCTCCGGCACCCAGACCCGGGCCCGCCGCGAGGCCGGCATCGGCTACATCCCCGAGGACCGCCACAAGCACGGCCTGCTGCTGGAGGCCCCGCTCTGGGAGAACCGGATCCTCGGCCACGTCACCGAGGCACCCAACTCCAGCGGTGTGCTGCTCAAGCCGGCCGCCGCCCGCGAGGACACCGCGCGGATCGTCCGGGAGTACGACGTCCGTACCCCCGGCATCGAGGTCACCGCGGCCTCGCTCTCCGGCGGCAACCAGCAGAAGCTGATCATCGGCCGCGAGATGAGCCACCAGCCGAAGCTGCTGATCGCCGCCCACCCCACTCGCGGTGTGGACGTCGGTGCGCAGGCGCAGATCTGGGAGCACATCCGGGTCGCCCAGCGGGAGGGCCTGGCCGTCCTGCTGATCTCGGCGGACCTGGACGAGCTGATCGGCCTCTCCGACACCATCCGGGTCATCTACCGCGGCCGCCTGGTCGCCGACGCCGACCCGGCCACCGTCACCGCCGAGGACCTCGGCACCGCGATGACCGGTGCCGCCGCCGGCCACATCGAGTCCGAGCCGGAGGCCGTCGCCGAGGCGCAGGCCGTCGCCGCCGAGGGCACCGAGGCCGCGGCCGAGCACCCGCACACCGACACCGCCGACGACCCGCAGGCGGGGGAGTAACCCATGACCAGTCCCAACCCCGCCGCCAAGCGCGGCCTGGCGCAGCGGATCAGCGGTGAGCGGATCGTGCTCGCACTGGCGGCGCCGGTGCTCGCGGTCGTGCTCTCCATCGCGATCTGTTCCGTGCTGCTGGCGACCTCGGGCAAGAACCCGTTCGACGCGTGGAACGTGATGATCACGTACGCCACCAAGTCGGACGGCCAGGTGAGCATCCTCAACCGGACCACCACCTACTACCTGGCCGCCGCGGCCGCCGCGTTCGGGTTCCGGATGAACCTGTTCAACATCGGTGTCGAGGGCCAGTACAAGGTCGCCGCGCTGTTCGCGGCCTTCGTCGGCGCCCAGGTCGACCTGCCGGCGATCATCCAGATCCCGCTGCTGCTGGTCACCGCGATGCTGGTCGGCGGTCTGTACGCGAGCATCGCCGGTCTGCTCAAGGTCTACCGCGGCGTCAGCGAGGTCATCTCGACCATCATGCTGAACTCGATCTCGCTCGCGATCGTCGGTCTGCTGCTCGTGCCCGGCATCTTCGCCCCGAAGGTCAGCGGCACCAGCAACTCGATCCAGACCGACCCGGTCTCGCAGTCCAGCCACTTCTTCACCATCCCCACCGCCGGCGGGGACCTCTGGGGCTTCATCTTCATCGCCGCCCTGGTCGGTGTGGTCTTCCAGTTCACCCTGAGCCGCACCCGTTTCGGCTTCGACCTGCGCGCCACCGGCCGCTCGGAGTCCGCCGCGACCGCGTCCGGCGTGAACGTCAAGCGCATGGTGGTCATCTCGATGGTGGTCTCGGGCGCCATCGCCGGTCTGATCGGCCTGCCCGAACTCCTGCAGAACTCGTACTACTACGGCCAGAGCTTCCAGCCCGGCCTCGGCTTCCTGGGCATCTCGATCGCCCTGCTCGGCCGGAACAGCCCGATCGGCATCGCCTTCGCGGCCCTGCTCTTCGCCTTCCTGGACGCCACCGGCTCGCAGCTGCCGCTCAAGGGCGGGTTCCCGTTCGAGATCGTCGACGTCATGAAGGGCACCATCGTCATCTGCGTCGTCGTCGCGTACGAGCTGGTGCGCCGCTACGGCTTGAAGCGCCAGCAGCAGAAGGTCGGCGCCCAGCTCGCCGCCCAGCTCGCGGCCACTGAGAAGAAGGAGGTGTCCGCGTGAGCACGGCGACTGCCGCTCGTCCGAAGGCGCCGGGCGCGCCCGCGAAGAAGCGCAAGCTGTCCTGGCCCGTGGTGCTCCTGCTGATCGCGGGCGCCCTGGTCCTCTTCGCCGCCGTGGGCATGGCCACCGGCAACCACTCGCTGACCTCCTCCGGTCAGGTCGCCGCGGCGCTCGGCTCCGCCGTGCCGATCGGCATGGCCGGTCTGGGCGGTCTCTGGTCCGAGCGGGCCGGTGTGGTCAACATCGGCCTCGAAGGCATGATGGTCGCCGGCACCTTCTGCGGCGCCTGGGCGGGCTACCTGGTCAACCCGTGGGTCGGCCTGCTGGCCGGCATGCTCGGCGGTGCGCTCGGCGGTCTGCTGCACGCGGTCATCACGGTCACCTTCGGCGTCGACCACATCGTCTCCGGCGTCGGCATCAACCTGCTGATCCCCGGCATCTGCGCGTACGTCAACCGGATCTACTACAAGGACTACATCTCGGCCGGTGCCGGGGCGAACCAGTCCCCGCCGGCGGACCCGCTGCCGTACATCACCGTCCCGGGGCTGTCCTCCGGCCTGAAGAGCATCGAGAACCACCACTGGTTCCTGGTCTCCGACGTCGCCGGCGTGCTCGGCGGCCTGGTCACCAACCTCTCGGTGGTCGTGGTGCTGGCGGCCGTGCTGATCGTGGCCAGCTACTTCCTGCTCTGGCGCACGGTGTTCGGCCTGCGGCTGCGCTCCTGCGGTGAGAACCCGACGGCCGCCGAGTCGCTGGGCGTCAACGTCTACAAGTACAAGTACCTGGCGGTCATCGCCTCGGGCGCCTTCGCGGGCCTCGGCGGCGCGTACCTCTCGCTGGTCGCCGCGCACTTCTACAAGGACGGCCAGACCCTGGGCCGCGGCTTCATCGGCCTCGCGGCGATGATCTTCGGCAACTGGATGCCCGGCGGCCTCGCCATCGGCGCCGGCCTGTTCGGCTTCACCGACAGCCTCCAGCTGCGCGACCCGGAGTCGGTGCACGTGCTGATCCTGGTCGTCGCGATCGCGATGGCGCTGTTCGCCCTGTGGCAGCTGTACCGCCGCAAGTTCACCGCGACCGTGGTCTCCTTCGTGGTGGCCGGCGGCCTGGGCGCCTGGTACGCGCTGACCGACGAGGTGCAGCGTCCGCTGATCGTCGCCACGCCGTACCTGATCACCCTGGTGGTGCTCTCGCTGGCCTCGCAGCGTCTGCGGATGCCCAAGGCCGACGGTCAGGTCTACCGCAAGGGCCAGGGCAAGTGACGGCCCCCGCGGTCGACTGGGAGCGGCTGCGCGAGGCGGCGCGCGAGGCCATGGGCCGCGCGTACGCCCCGTACAGCAAGTTCCCGGTCGGCGCGGCGGCGCTGGTCGACGACGGTCGGCTGGTCAGCGGCTGCAACGTGGAGAACGCCTCGTACGGGCTCGCGCTGTGCGCCGAGTGCGGGCTGGTGTCCGCGCTGCACGCCTCCGGCGGCGGCCGGCTGGTCGCCTTCACCTGCGTCGACGGCGCGGGCGAACTGCTGATGCCGTGCGGGCGCTGCCGCCAGCTGCTGTACGAGCACGGCGGGCCGGAACTGCTGGTCGACCTGGCCTCCGGCGTGAAGCCGATGAGCGAGGTCCTGCCCGACGCGTTCGGTCCGGAGCGGCTCTAGCCTCGGCAATTGTTACGCGCGTAGAGTGTCGCGAGTGGGCCGTAACCCGGTCATCTCGCGGCACTCTTCGCTTTCCACGCATCTTCTCGACGTATGTGCACGACGCATGTGCACGACGCATCTGAAACCCCTCTTGGAGCACGCATGGACGCCATCTCCGTCATCAGGACCAAGCGCGACCGCGGAGAGCTGAGCGACGCTCAGATCGACTGGGTCATCGACGCCTACACCCGTGGCGAGGTCGCCGACGAGCAGATGTCCGCGCTGGCCATGGCGATCCTGCTGAACGGCATGAAGCCGCACGAGATCAGCCGCTGGACCGAGGCCATGATCCGCTCCGGCGTCCGGATGGACTTCTCCTCGCTGCCGCTGCCCACCAGCGACAAGCACTCCACCGGCGGCGTCGGCGACAAGATCACCCTCCCGCTCGCCCCGCTGGTCGCCGCCTGCGGTGCCGCCGTCCCGCAGCTGTCCGGCCGCGGCCTCGGCCACACCGGCGGCACCCTGGACAAGCTGGAGTCCATCCCCGGCTGGCGCGCCCTGCTCTCCAACGACGAGATGATGGACGTGCTGCGCGACGCCGGCGCGGTCATCTGCGCGGCCGGCGACGGTCTCGCGCCCGCCGACAAGAAGCTGTACGCGCTGCGCGACGTCACCGGCACCGTCGAGGCCATCCCGCTGATCGCCTCCTCGATCATGTCGAAGAAGATCGCCGAGGGCACCGGCGCGCTCGTGCTGGACGTCAAGGTCGGCTCCGGCGCCTTCATGAAGAACCTGGACGACGCCCGCGAACTCGCCCGCACCATGGTCGGCCTGGGCACCACCGCCGGGGTCAACACCGTCGCCCTGCTCACCGACATGTCCACCCCGCTCGGCCTCACCGCGGGCAACGCGCTGGAGGTCCGCGAGTCGATCGAGGTGCTGGCCGGCGGCGGTCCCGCCGACGTCGTCGAGCTGACCCTCGCCCTGGCCCGCGAGATGCTCGCCGCCGCCGGCGTGCACGGCAAGGACCCGGCCGACGCGCTGCGGGACGGCTCCGCGATGGACCACTGGCGCCGCATGATCGCCGCCCAGGGCGGCGACGTCGACGCCCCGCTCCCGGTCGCCCGCGAGCAGCACGTCATCCCGGCGCCCGCCTCCGGCGTGCTCACCGAGCTGGACGCCTACGCGATCGGCGTCTGCGCCTGGCGCCTGGGCGCCGGCCGCGCCCGCAAGGAGGACCCGGTGCAGGCCGGCGCCGGCGTCGAGATGCACGCCAAGCCCGGTGACACCGTGGTGGCCGGCCAGCCGCTGCTGACCCTGCACACCGACACCCCGGAGCGCTACGAGTACGCCATCGAGGCGCTGGCCGGCGGCATCGGGGTCTCCCCGGCGGGTACGGCGTTCACCCCGAACCCGATCGTCCTCGACCGCATCGCGTAGTGGTCGGACGGGGGCGTGGCGCGACCGCATCGCGCCGCGCCCCCCGCGGCCCGGCTACTCCGCCGCGGCGAGCATGATCTTGAGGAACTCCTCCGGCGCCTCCCGGACCAGGTCGTGGCCGACCGGGAGGGCGTGCACCGCCCAGGTCGGGTCGTCGCGCAGGCGCTCGTAGGTCTCCAGGAACGGGGTGCCCTCGAAGCGCTCGGCGTGGATGTAGACGCGGCGGGCGATCCCGTCCACCGCCCCGGTGAGGCGCACCGGCTGGAGCAGGGTCCCCATCGGGTGGACGGTCGCGCGCGGGTCGAGGGCCGGGTGGAGTCCCACCATGGTGTGCCCGTTCCCGGCGGCGGCACCGGCCAGGTACCGCTGCTTCCAGAGGTCGTCGACGATCGCGTGGGCCGACTCGCCGTCGCGCGGGACGAAGGCGTCGGCGTGCACCAGCGCGGCCACCCGCTCCGGCGCCCGGTCGGCGACCGCCGAGATCACCATGCCGCCGTAGCTGTGCCCGACCAGCACGGCGTCGGTGACCTGCTCCGCCTCCAGCAGGCCCAGCACGTCCTGGACGTGGGTGTCCAGGTTGATCGCCCCGTTGTTCAGGTGCCCGCGCTCGCTCACCCCGCTCAGCGTCACCGGGTACACCTCGTGCCCGGCCGCCCGCAGCCGCCCGGTCAACGGCCGGTACCACCAGCCGCCGTGCAGGACGCCGGGGACGAGGACGAAGGTGGCCATGGCGAATTCCTCTGCTGTTCGTACGAACTGACGAGAGGAAACTTACGGGCCCGCCGGGCGGGGTGTCAGGCGTACGTCCGCAGCACGCCGGTGTCGAGGGTCCACTAGGTCCGCACCGTGGTACGCGATATGGCCCGGGTGGGTCGTCGACAACTGCGCATTGAGCTGCCTGGCGATGTGCAGTGCAGCGAGTTCGTGTCGCATGACCGGTGACGTCATCATGACGATCTCGCCCTCGGCGATCTCGACCTTCCCTATCCCCGGCACCTTCGGCAGCTGATCCGCGATCTCAAGCAGCCGGGCGAACACTGCAGGATCGACACTCACACTCCGGAGTGTATCCGCGCCCGCTGTCAAGCGTCCGCGACCGCTCGCCTCGTGGTACGGGCCTGGTGGGTGGCGTGGAGGGTGACGGCGGCGGCGAGGGTCATGGCGGTGAGGCCGACGGTGGCGGCGCCGGGCCAGCCGGTGGAGTGGTAGGCGTCGGCGCCGAGGGTGCCGCCGAGGCTGTTGCCCAGGTAGTAGGCGATCAGGTAGAGGGCGGAGGCCTGGGCGCGGCCCTCGGTGGCGGTGCGGCCGACGGCGGCGGAGGCGGTGGTGTGGCCGGCGAAGAAGCCGGCGGTGATCAGCACCAGGCCGAGCAGGGCGCAGACCAGGGAGTCGGCGAGCGAGAGCAGCAGCCCGGCGGCGGTCACGCCGACGGCGACGTAGAGGGTGCCGCGCCGGCCGAGCCGGGCGGAGAGGCGGCCGACCGCGGCGGAGGTGCCGGTGCCGACCAGGTAGACGACGAAGATCGAGGCGGCGATCGACTCGGGCAGGTGGAAGGGCGCGGCGATCAGCCGGTAGCCGACGGTGTTGTAGACCGCGCCGAACACCGCCATGAACAGCATGCCGAGCGCGTACAGCCGTACCAGCAGCGGGTTGCGCAGGTGCCGGCCGACGGTGCGGGCGAGGGCGCGCGGGTCCACCGGGGCCGGGGTGAAGTGCCGGGCGGCGGGGATCAGCAGCCGGAAGGCGAGCGCGGCGAGCAGGGCGAGGGCGGCGGAGGCGGCGAGGCCCCAGCGCCAGCCGAGGGCGGCGGCGGTCCAGCCGGAGATCAGCCGGCCGCCCATGCCGCCGATGCTGTTGCCGGCCACGTACAGGCCCATCGCGGAGGGCAGCGCGCTGGGGTGGACCTCCTCGGCGAGGTAGGCCATGGCGGTGGCGGGGAGCCCGGCGAGGGCGGCGCCCTGGAGGACGCGCAGCACGACCAGGGTGGTGAGGTCGGGCGCGAGGGGCAGGGCGACGGCGAGGGCGCAGGCCGCGAGGACGGAGGCCGTCATCACCGCGGTGCGGCCGTACCGGTCGGCCAGCGCACTGGCCGGGAGCAGCCCGAGGGCGAGGCCGAGGGTGGCGGCGGAGGCCGTCCAGCTGGCCTGGCCGGGGGTGAGGTCGAGGTCGGCCGAGAGGACCGGCAGCAGGCCCTGGGTGGAGTAGAGCAGGACGAAGGTCGCGACACCGGCGGCGAACAGGGCGAGGTTGGCGCGGCGGAAGCCGCGCCCGCCCGGGCGGTGGCGGTCGTCCCGGTCGAGGGTGTGCTCGGTGGAGGCATCCGGGGTGGCCGCGGATGCCCTGGTATCGGAGGGCTGCATGGCTCCGACGCTAGGCCTGGCGCGGCTGATGCGTCCAATGCATGAAGAGTGGATGATCGATGCGCCGGTGTATGAGTCGAGGTGGGACGGGGATGGCCGTGGCGGACGGGTCGGACGGAACGGAGCAGCCCTACCGGGCGGCCGAGTTGGGGCCGGAGGAGCCGGCCGTGCTGCTGGCGCCCAGGTTGGCGCGGTTCGCCGCGGTGGCCCGGCTGGAGCACGTGACCCAGGCGGCCGCGCTGCTCGGGGTGCCGCAGCCGACGCTGTCGCGCGCGGTGTCCCGGCTGGAGGCGGAGCTCGGGGTGGGCCTGCTGGCCCGGCAGGGCCGGACGGTCCGGCTGACCAGGGCGGGCCGGCTGCTGCTGGCCTCGGTGGAGCGGGCGCTGGCGGAGCTGGAGCGCGGCGCGGAGGCGGCCCGGGCGGAGGCGGACCCGGCGGTGGGGCGGGTGGCCTTCGGCTTCCTGCACACGATGGGCCCGGACGCCGTCCCGGCGCTGCTGCGGGGCTTCCGGGCGGCGCACCCGCAGGTGCGGTTCCAGCTGGTGCAGGACTACGGCACGGCGATGCTGGAGCGGTTGCGGGCGGGCGAGTTGGACCTGTGCCTGGTCGCGCCGCTGCCGGTCGACCCGGCCTTCACGGCCCGCCCGCTGGACGAGCAGCGGCTGCACCTGGCCGTCCCGGCGGACCACCGGCTGGCGGGGCGGCGGCGGATCCGGCTGGCGGAGGTGGCCGAGGAGCCGTTCGTCGGGCTGGAGCAGGGGTACGGGCTGCGCATGATCACGGACGGCTTCTGCGCGCAGGCCGGCTTCGTGCCCCGGCTGGCCTTCGAGGGGGAGGAGGCCGAGACCCTGCGGGGGCTGGTGGCGGCCGGGCTGGGGGTGGCGCTGCTGCCGCCGGCGCTGGTGCCGCGGCCCGGGGTGGTGGAGCTGGAGGTGACCGCGCCGCGGACCCGGCGGGCGATCGGCCTGGCCTGGGCGGCGGGGCGGCCGCTGACGCCGCCGGTGGCGGTGTTCCGGGACTTCGTGCTGTCCCGGCGGGGGCGGCTGCTGCACCACGACTGAGGTGGTCGGCGCGATGCGGCCTGTTTGGCGGATCCTATGGACCGGGCGGTGGAATTCCGGTCCTGCTTTGGACCATCCGGTGGTGTTCCCGGTGGTAGGTCTACGCGCGTAGGGGCTATATTTCCGCAATGGAGAAGCAGATCCCCGTCACCACCGCGGGCGCCGGCCCGCGCATTCCCACCCCCGACCAGATCCGCCGCGCGCCGAAGGTCCTGCTGCACGACCACCTCGACGGCGGGCTGCGCCCGGAGACCGTCGTCGAGCTCGCCGCCGCGACCGGCTACGAGGGGCTCCCCACCACCGACGCCAAGGAACTCGGCGAGTGGTTCCGCGAGGCCGCCGACTCCGGCTCGCTGGTCCGCTACCTGGAGACCTTCGCGCACACCTGCGCCGTCATGCAGACCCGCGAGGCCCTGGTCAAGGTCGCCGCCGACTGCGCCGAGGACCTGGCCGCCGACGGCGTCGTCTACGCCGAGGTCCGCTACGCCCCCGAGCAGCACCTGGAGGGCGGCCTGAGCCTGGACGAGGTCGTCGAGGCCGTCCAGGAGGGCTTCCGCCTGGGCGAGGCCAACGCCCGCGCGGCCGGCCACCGGATCCGCATCGGCACCCTGATCACCGCGATGCGGCACGCCGCCCGCTCGCAGGAGATCGCCGAACTGGCCAACCGCCACCGGGACTCGGGCGTCGTCGGCTTCGACATCGCGGGCGCGGAGGCGGGCTACCCCCCCACCCGCCACCAGGCCGCCTTCGACTACCTCAAGGGCGAGAACAACCACTTCACCATCCACGCGGGCGAGGCCTTCGGCCTGCCGTCGATCTGGGAGGCCCTGCAGTGCTGCGGCGCCGACCGGCTCGGCCACGGCGTGCGGATCGTCGACGACATCACCCTGAACGAGGACGGCAGCGTCGAGCTGGGCCGACTGGCCGCGTACGTGCGCGACAAGCGCGTCCCGCTGGAGATGTGCCCGACCTCCAACCTCCAGACGGCGGCCGCCGCTTCGTACGCCGAGCACCCGATCGGGCTGCTCAGCCGGCTCAAGTTCCGGGTCACCGTGAACACCGACAACCGGCTGATGAGCGGCACCAGCATGAGCCAGGAGTTCGGCCACCTGGTGGACGCCTTCGGCTACACCCTGGGCGACATGGAGTGGTTCACGGTGAACGCGATGAAGTCCGCGTTCCTGCCCTTCGACGAGCGGCTGGCGATGATCAACGACGTGATCAAGCCGGGCTACGCCGAGCTCAAGGCGGAGTGGCTGTTCAGCGCGGGCACCGCCGGCAGCTGAGCCGACGGCCCGTCCTTGCGGTCGGATTAACGCGGCTTCCGGGTACGGAAGTTGGCGTTCATACGAAAACTCACTCGGGTGAGTGAACGCCCTTTGGTTCTCGCGCGACCCTGTCACTACGGTGTGCCAGTCAATGCTGACAGGCCGTGGCGGCACTCGCCCGTCCGTCGCCCCGTGCGATGTCGGCCACCGACGAGGACCCAAGGGGACGAACCATGAAGCAGGCTCTCAAGGCCGCCGGTACCGCGGCGCTCGGCATCGCCATCGCGGCGGTCGGCGCCGGCACCGCCTCCGCGGCGGCCGGCCAGGCGGCCGGCGGCCTCGGGCTGCCCACCGGCGCGGTGACGAACCCCGCGGTGACCGGTGCGGTCACCGACACCGCGGCCAAGCTGCCCGGCGGCGACAAGGTCGCCGGCACCCTCGGCACCCTGACCCCGAGCGCCGGCCAGCCCGCCGCCGCTCCGGCCGCCGAGGCCGCGCCCGCCGCCCCGGTCGCCGGCCTCACCCAGCAGCGCGTCGGCGGCCTGCCGAACGTCCCCGGCCTGGACAAGACCCCGATCGGCGGGGTTGCCGGCGCGCTGGGCGGCCTGGGCGGCTGATCCGGCCACCCGCACGACGACGGGCCGCCCGCCCCCGGGAACTCCTCCGGAGGCGGGCGGCCCGTCGTCGTGCCCGCCGGTACGGCCTCACGGCTCCTGGGGGAGCAGCACCCACAGCGCGAGGTAGATCAGGAACTGCGGGCCGGGCAGCAGGCACGACAGCAGGAAGATCAGTCGGACGGTCCACGGGGTGAGGCCGAAGCGCTCGGCGATCCCGGCGCAGACGCCGGCGATGACGCGGTTGTGGCGGGGGCGGGCGAGGCGGGCGCTCATGGGAACTCCTTGGCTGGCTGGCTGCCGGTGCCGGGTGGTCCGGCGGGCGTACCTCCATACTCCGCCGCCGCCGGCCCGGAAACCTCCACCCACCAGGCGATCCTCGACCCCGGTAGGTCACCGGGAAGACGGAGACCCGGATCGGGGTCCGCCTCAGGGATGACCCGGAGGTGCGGGTACGGAAAAACCCGTTCGCGAAGGTGTCGGGGCGGAGGGATATGATTCCGCGGTCGCTGATGGTGGGGGGAAATCCGGCGGCGCCGTCACGGCCTCAAGAGGCCCCTCACGCCTGCGATTTCGCACTTCTCTCGGGCTGCGCCCGAATTCTCCCGTGAGGTCCCCTTGCGCAATCAGTCCCGCAGAATCCTCGCCGTGGCCGCCGCTGCCGCGCTGGCCTCCGGCGCCGCCCTGACCTCGGCCCCGGCGGCACTGGCGGCCCCGACGGCCACTGCCGCGCCCCAGGGCACCCAGGCCACCTCGCCGGTCACCGCCGCTTTCGGCGGACTGCCCGACTCGGTCAAGGCGGGCGGCGCGCCGATCGAGTTCTCCGTGACCCTCAAGAACACCGTCGACCACCAGATGGACGTGCTGGGGTCGGTCCTCACCCTCGCGGACCCCGGCCTCGGCATCAAGCCGGGCCAGTTCAAGCTGGAGTACCAGGCCCCCGGCACGACCGGGTGGCAGGCCGCCGAGGAACGCGGTGCCGCTGTCTGGGACGTCGACCGCAACGGCGGCCGGCACGTGGCGGCCGGTGCCGAGGCCGTCTACCGGCTGCGGCTCACCGTCGCCGCCGATGCCCCGGCGGGTCGGGTGGGCCCGGGCTTCAACGCCATCGTGTCGGACCCCACCCTGCCCCCCGAGCAGCGCATCTCGACCGCGCTCAGCACCTCCCCGAACCTGGTGGTCGCCCCGGCGGTCACGCCGACCACGCCGGCGACCACGCCCGCTGCCACGGCGGACGTCCGGCTCGACGGGGTGCCCGCCGTCTTCACGGCGGGCACGGAGTCGAAGCCGTTCAAGCTCGTCCTCGGCAACACCAGTGGCAAGGACCTCCGGCTGGTGCCCGCGATCGTGTTCCAGGGGAAGGACCTGCTCCCCTCCGGGACGGTCAGGTTCGAGTTCCAGGCGCCGAACGGGGACTGGCTGGAGGGCACCCCCGGCGGTGACTCGGACCACCCGGCCTGGCTCTGCATGGGCCTGCGGGCGGGGAGCAAGGACGCCGACGTCGTCGTCCTGCCGAAGGGCGGGACGAGGACGTTCAACCTCCGGCTGGCCTTCACCAAGGACGCGCCGGTCGTCGCCGAGTCCCTGCTCGCCAGGGTGGGCAGCCTGCCCGGCGCGGGTGAGAGCGGCGCCGAGTCGTTCAGCCCGAGGGCGGACTTCACCATCGAGGCCGCCACCGGCACCCCGGCTCCCACCACCCCGGTCACCTCCGCTCCGGCCGCCCCGGCCACCGTTGCCGCCGCCGTCCCGGCCGCGCAGGTCACCACCGGCGCCCCGAGCCCCGCGGCCGAGCCCGTGCAGGTGGCGGCCGCCGCCGCCCCGGCCCCGGCGGCCGTGGAGGCCACCCGGCTGGCCTCCACCGGCGGCGGGTCCTCCTCCGCCCCGATGGCGATCACCGGCGCGACCGCGATCGCCCTCGGCATCGGAACCCTGGTCGTCGCCCGCCGCCGCCAGCGCGCCCAGGGCGCCGGGAACTGACCCCGGACAGCACGAGGCCCGTCCGTCCCCGCCTTCGAGCGGGGACGGACGGGCCTTGCGGCGTTCCGGGGCTCAGCCGGCCGGCTGCTGCGGCGGCTGCGGCTGGGCGTACGGGTTGTCCGCCACCGGCTGCGCCGGCGCGCCCGGCTGAGGCGGCACGGCGCCCTGCGGCGGCACCGGCTGGCCCGGCTGCCCGGCCGGCTGGGCGTACGGGGCGTTCGGGTTGAACGCGGCCTGCTGGGCGGCGGCGTTGGGGTCGTGCGGGGCGTTCGGGTTGTACGGCGCGTGCGGGGTGTACGGCGTGACCGGCTGGGGCGGCGCGTTCTTGGCGTTGCTGCGCTCGACGACGGCCTTCACCGTGGCGACGATCATCGCGATCGGCAGGATCAGCGCCTGGAAGAAGATCCGGTAGGTGCCGCCCTCGAAGACGAACGCCAGGTAGTAGGCGTAGCCCGCGAACCCGAGGCCAATCACGATGTTGAGGATCCGCATGCCGACCTTGAGCCCGCGCAGCGGCAGGACGCCGAGGACCAGCATGATGGCGCCGCTGAGCGCCAGCAGAACGACGTACCAGGAGAAACCGGGTGCGTTGGTGAAGTCGAGATTGTTCAAGGGAATTTCCTGTGGGAGGAGAATGACGACGGGAACCGTCCGGGGACGACAGCGCACAGTACTGGAGGGGGCCGACATCCGTCGTCGCCTTTTCATCACGGTGTCGTTGCGCCGGGTCGCGGCTGCGCCGGAGCGGTAATTGACGAGGTGGGAAATGACTGTTTATGAGGTGCTGCGGGTCTTTTGCGGGCCGGACGGGCAGTACGGCAACGCGCTCGGTGTGGTGCGGGACGGCGCCGCCGTTCCGGGGCGGGCGGCGCGGCAGGCCTTCGCCGGTGAACTCGGTTTCAGCGAGACGGTGTTCGTCGACGACGCGGAGCGCGGGGAGATCGACATCTACACCCCGAGCGTGCGGCTGCCCTTCGCCGGCCACCCGTGCGTGGGCGCCGCCTGGCTGCTCGGGGTGGACCGGCTGGTGACCGCCGCCGGGGAGGTGCCGGTGCGGCGCGAGGGCGGGCTGACCCGGATCGAGGCCCGGCCGGAGTGGGCCCCGGGGCGGACCTTGCGGCAGTACGGCTCGGCCGCCGAGGTGGAGGCGCTGGAGGTGCCGCCGCCGGGGGAGTGGGTGTACGCCTGGGCCTGGCAGGACGAGGCGGCCGGTACGGTCCGGGCGCGGGCCTTCCCGGGCCGGGGTGACGGCATCGACGAGGACGAGGCGACCGGTGCGGCGGCCCTGCTGCTGGCCGGCCGGCTCGGGCGGGCGCTGACCGTCACCCAGGGCCGGGGTTCGCAGCTGCTGGCCGGTCCGCGGCCGGGCGGGCTGGTCGAGGTCGGCGGCCGGGTGGTGCGCGCATAGCCGGGTGGTGCGTGCCTAGGCCCTGTCCGGCCGATCTTGCCGGGCCCGCGACGCCGGGCATCCCGCCTGGCCGCACGCCCGAATCGCCCGAGTACACCCAGTACGAGGACGATCCGGGCGCACGCCCAGCCGGGCGCCCACCGCCGCGGGCTGATCCGACAAGATCGACCGGACAGGGCCTAGCCGGCCGGCGGGGTGGGGCCCGCGTAGGCGCGCGGACGGGCCGCGGGTGCCATGGTCACCTTCGGGGTGACGGCGGCGGCCACCGGCGGGGCGGCCAGGACGGCGGCCCGCCGGGCCCGGGCCGCGGTCCGGTGCTCCCGCAGCAGGCGGCGCAGGCCGGGGACGAGCGCGAGGTGGGCGATCATCACGCCGAGCACGGCGAACAGTATGTGGTCCACGTTGAGCACGTGCCCGGGCGTCCAGGAGGAGAGGAACTCCAGGCCGGTCGCCAGCAGGGCGGACACACCGGTGGTGCGCAGGAAGGACGGCAGCCAGGGGGCCCGGACCCGGCCGCCGGCCAGCGGCAGCAGGACGCCGAGCGGGGCGAGCAGCAGGAACTCGCCGACCACCTGCCACGGGGTGGAGGAGCGGAGCGAGGCCAGCGGCGTCAGGTTGGCGTCGTACACCCAGGCCACCGGCAGGGGTCTGAGCACCAGCCAGAGCACCAGCGTCAGGTGGAGGGCCAGGCCCGCCAGTCCGGCGTGCCGGAGGGGACGGTGGACGCCCGCCGCCGGCCTGTTCTCGGTCCGTGCGCCGGAACGCTCGTCGCGTGTCCTGGTGCCATCTCGCTGCACGGGGGGAAGGACGTGGGCCGGTGGCGCGGCGGTTCCACGCCGGGCGTGAACATTCCGGGGCGCGCCCCCGTTTCCCGTCACACGGGGTCGACGGAGTCGACGGGGGGCGCCTCGCCCGAGGACGGGCCCTACCGGCAGGGCGCCGCCGTGGGCACCGCGCCGAACACGTTGTCGGGCGGCGGCGAGCCCGGCACCACCGGGGTGGGCGAGGGGCTCGGGCTCGCCTTGGCCGCGCCGCGGGACGGGGTGACGGCCGGGGCGGGCGGGGTCGGGGTGGCCAGCGCGGTCGGTATGTGCGGGGCGCTCGGGCAGGCCGTCCGGCTGGCGGGCGCGCCGGCGTCGACCGGTACGGCGGTCGGCCGGATGCCGCAGCCGGAGGCCAGCGCGAGCAGGAGCAGGACGCCGGCGGTGCGGCGCAGGGCGGTGCGGGTGGGGGCGGTCACGTGGCGTCCTTGAGCTCGGCGTCGCCGGCGGGGCCGAGCTCGGTCCCGCCCGCGGACGGCGACGGCGGTTGGGTCAGCGGCAGCGTCAGGGTGAACACCGCGCCGACCTCCCCGTTCGCCGCCGTGATGGTCCCCCCGTGGATCTGGGCGTTGGCCATCGCGATGGACAGCCCCAGGCCGCTGCCCTCCGAGCGGGCCCGGCCGCGGTCGGCCTTGTAGAAGCGGTCGAAGACGTGCGGCAGCACGTCCTCGGGGATGCCGGGGCCGCTGTCGGAGACCTCGACCACGACCGAGTCCGCGGACTGCCGGACCTTGACCCGCACCGGCGAGCCGCCGTGCTTGAGCGCGTTGCCGATCAGGTTGGCGAAGACCACGTCCAGCCGGCGCGGGTCGACCACGGCCAGGATGCCGCGCGGGGCGTCCAGTTCGACCGCGTCGTACCAGGCCCGGCCGTCGATGCAGGACATGATCAGGTCGGCGACGTCGACCTCGTCGGCGACCAGCCTGGCGGTGCCGGCGTCGAAGCGGGTGACCTCCATCAGGTTCTCGACCAGGTCGGACAGCCGCCTGGTCTCGCTCACCACGAGTCGGACGGCGGGCTCGATCATCGGGTCCAGCGACTCGGCCTCGTCCTCCAGGATGTCGGTCACCGCGGTCATCGCGGTCAGCGGGGTGCGCAGCTCGTGCGACATGTCGGCGACGAACCGCCGGCTCTGCGCCTCGCGCGCGCTCAGCTCCTCGACCTGCTCGTGCAGCGACTCCGCGGCCCGGTTGAAGGTCCGGGCCAGGTCGGCGAGTTCGTCGGAGCCCTCGACCTCCAGCCGGGTGTCCAGGTGGCCCTCGCCGAGCCGCTTGGCGGCCTCCCCGAGCCGCTTGACCGGCCGCAGCACGGTCGAGGAGGCGGCCTGGGCGAGCAGGGCCGAACCGATCAGCGCGAGCAGGGTCGCGATGGCCAGTGACCAGCCCAGGGTGTTGAGGTCGGCCCGTTCGTTCTCCAGCGACTTGAACATGTACGCCGTCGGGCCGTTCGGCAGCACCTTGGTGCCGCCGATCACGAACGGGCGGCCGTCCAGGTTCTGCCGCTGCCAGTACAGGTGGTACGGGTACGGGTTGCTCTCGGTGACCTCGCGCGGCTTGGCGACGGTGGACTGCAGCGCCGCCGGGACGTCGGCCAGGGTGAAGCGCGTCGGGGCGGAGGAGACCGCCGGGCACTCGGGGTGCGCCGGGTCGACCACGACCACGTCGTAGGACAGGCCGGAGCTCGCCACGTTGGAGGCCAGCGTGGCGAGGTCCGGGCAACTGGCGTTCAGCGGCAGGTCGGAGACGTTGCGGCTGAGCGAGACCCGGAAGTCGTTCAGCGCGGTGTCCTGGGCGCGCTTGAGCACCGCGTCGCGGTTCAGCCAGTACGCGATGCCGGAGGCCGAGACGGCGGCGAGCAGCGCGACGGCCGCGAACACCGCGATCAGCCGCACCCGCAAGGAGCGCAGCCGTCGCCACGGGCCGGACGAGAACCGTCGGGCAGTCTGCTGATGGTCAGTCACAAGAGCCTGTCGTCGTACGGGAGTTCAGGAAGGGGGCGAGGGGCTCAGGCAGGCGGGTCCAGTCGGTAGCCCACCCCGCGCACGGTGCGGATCAGGGTCGGCGCGGACGGCACGTCCTCGACCTTGGCCCGCAGCCGCTGGACGCAGGCGTCCACCAGGCGGGAGTCGCCGAGGTAGTCGTGTTCCCAGACCAGCCGCAGCAGCTGCTGGCGGGAGAGCGCCTGGCCGGGGCGGCGGCTGAGCTCCAGGAGCAGCCGCAGCTCGGTCGGGGTGAGCTGGAGGTCCTGCCCGTCCTTGGTGACGGTCATCGCGGCCCGGTCGATCACGACGGTGCCGTACGCGGAGGAGTCGGAGCTCTCCCGCTCACCGCGCCGCAGCACGGCGCGGATCCTGGCGTCCAGCACGCGCGGCTGGACCGGTTTCACCACGTAGTCGTCCGCGCCGGACTCCAGACCCACGACCACGTCGATGTCGTCCGAGCGGGCGGTGAGCAGGATGATCGGCAGCTGGTCGGTGCGGCGGATCCGACGGCAGACCTCGAAGCCGTCGATTCCGGGCAGCATCACGTCCAGCACGATCAGGTCGGGCCGCTGCTCCTTGAAGAGCCTCAGACCGTCCTCGCCGGAGGCGGCGGTGGCCACACGGTGGCCCTGGCGGGTGAGAGCGAGTTCGAGGCCGGTCCGGATGGCGTCGTCGTCCTCGATCAGTAGGAGGAAAGGCACGGCCCCATTTTGGCCCACCGGGAGCGCCGAATCACCCCCCGGACCGGTCACCGCCCGTACGGGAACCGGAAGGACGGCCGCCGGCGTCCGGAACGGCGGGAGGAGGAACGGGTCGAAGGGCCCGGCCCTGTGACACCCCTGTGACAGTCGGCGGACAGCGCCATCACAACCGGCGGGCAGGATTTTCCATGTCGCCGCAGGACAGCGGGCCGCAAGGGCCGGCTGGAGGGCGGCAACAGGAACCGCTCGTACCGAACCAAGGGGGCGCACGATGAACGCCATGCTTCAGACCCGGACCAACCCGGCTGTCCGCACCGCGCGTTCCTCAGCGACCACCCACCGGACCCGGTACGAGATCAGGACCGACGAGAACTCCGGTGCCGTGACCGTACGGGGGTGCGCGCACAGCACCGGTGGAAACCCTGTCGCCCGCCGGGTGAGCGGCGGCGGCAGGACGGGGGAGCTGTACGGGATCGGCCGACTGGGGAGTACGGCCGACTCCGGCAACACCCTCACGCTGCGGGGGATCCTCCCCGTCCGCGTCGAGGGCACGGACGCCCGGGGGGGCGACCAGAGGAAGAACGGTCTGCGGACGGTCGGCTCGGGGGAGCCGGCCGGTCGCGGGGCCGCCGGTGCGACGCTGCTGCGGCTGAACCCCGCGCCGGCCCGCACCACCGAGGCGGGACAGGGAGACGCGCAGGGGGAGCACCCGGCCGTCGCGGAGGACCACATCACGGAGTTCACCGCGTACGTGCGCGAGCGCCGCGCCTCCCTGTACGCCACGGCGTACCACCTCACCGGTGACCGCTACGAGGCCGAGGACCTGCTGCAGAGCGCGCTCTTCAGCACCTACCGGGCCTGGGGCCGGATCACCGACAAGGCCGCGGTCGGGGGCTACCTCCGCCGCACCATGACCAACCTGCACATCTCCGCCTGGCGGCGCCGCAAGGTCAACGAGTACCCGACCGAGGAGCTGCCGGAGACGGCCGGCGACACCGACGCGATGGGCGGCACCGAGCTGCGCACCGTGCTCTGGCAGGCGCTGGCGAAGCTGCCGGAGAACCAGCGGACCATGCTGGTGCTGCGGTACTACGAGGGCAAGACCGACCCGGAGATCGCCGACGTGCTGGGGATCAGCGTCGGCACGGTCAAGAGCAGCATCTGGCGCGCGCTGCGCCGGCTGCGCGACGACGAGCACCTGAACAAGTCGGGCGACACCGTCCGGGCGTTCGGCGAGCTGGTCGCCTGACGGCGGCGAGCGGGGAGCAGGGGACAGGACTCCCGTCGGGGGACGGGTAGCGGACGGTTGCGGTTCGGGGGTGCCGGCTCGGGGGAGCGGCGCTCGTGGGGAGCCCAAGCCGTTCGGTGGGCGACGGGCCCGGTGCGGGGGAGACGCACCGGGCCCGTCGTCGTACGTCCTCGGGCGGTCCCGCCCCGCGGCTCAGACCGCCGACAGCTCCCGCCGCCCCGAGGCGGCGCGGACCCGCCGCTCCGCCTCCGGCCCGGCGCACGGGTACGAGCCCAGCTCGACCTGCCGTCCGACGATGGCCCGCTCGGCCCGCATCAGTCGCAAGCCCCGGCGCAGCAGCACCGGCAGCGACTTGCGGCCTTCCCGGACGTCCCGGCGCAGTCGGCGCCAGGCCGTGGTGAGCGCGCCGTTGCGCAGGCACAGGGCGTCGCCGAGCAGGCCCTCGGCGGTGCACTCGGTGACGATCTCGGCGGCGAAGATGCCCTCGGCGATGAACGCGGTGGCGCCGTCCAGGTCCAGGGCGCGGGTGGAGATCCGGCCGTTGTCCGGGATCGAGTACACCGGCACCTCGGTGCGCCCGCGCTCGTACAGCGCGCGGATGGCGGCGACGGCCTGGTCGCGGTGCCAGGCGAGCGGGGAGTCCCAGTCCACGGCGCCGTCGGGCAGCCGGGGGAGGGTGGGGTCGTCCCCGTCCTTGTAGAAGTCGTCCAGCTGGAGCACCGGGAGGCCGCTGCGTTCGGCCAGCGAGGACTTCCCCGATCCGGAGGGCCCGGAGAGCAGGATCACCCGGGCGTGGGCCGTCGGGACGGGATTCATGGGGGAGTCACTCACGGGACACCAGTCTGACGCATCCCGGCCGGTTGCCGAAACCGTTCTGCATCACACCTTCCGGCCGGCGCCTTACGGTCGCGCCTTCCGGTCGCGCCCTCCGTCACGCCGTCCGGAAGTCGGGGCCGGCGAGGGCGAGGTGGAGCGCCGGCAGGTAGCGGCTGTCGAGCTGGAGGTACACCTGGCGCCCGCCGCCGGGCGGCTGGTAGCCGGTGGCGGCCCAGTCCTGGGAGTGCCAGGTGTCGGGCTCGGGCTCGTGGAAGGTGCCCCCGGTGGGCAGTTCGAGCGGGCGGGCCCCGCGGGCGCGGAAGGTGACCGCGGCGGCACCCGGGGTGACGTCCAACCTGCCGTTGGTGTAGCGGTGTTGCCAGCCCGGCCGGTCGGACCGGGCGGAGCAGGGCAGTCGGGCGGGCTTCCCGGCGGCCAGGCGGCGGCGGACCCGCGCGACGTGCCAGCGGCGGACGAACCCGTCCGTCAGCAGCGGCATCAGCTCGGCGATCAACTCTCCCACGGCGCCTCCTCGGTGGTGTCGGTACCGGGGATTCTGGTCCGGACGCACACGCACGGCGAGCGCCGAAAGTCGCGCGGGCGGTGACGAAAGTCGACGGACCCGCACCAGGGGGGGAGAGGTGCGGGTCCGTCCAATGACCGTCCGGGCCCTGGGGGGGAGAGGGCGCTGGGGACGGCCAGTCTGTGGAGTTGTGATGCGGAACCGACGGAGGGTCAGATCCCCATCGGGTGCCAGACCGTCTTCGTCTCCAGGAAGGAGAGTAGCCGGTCGGTACCGGGCGCATCCGTCCAGTCCTGGGCGAACGGGTCCAGCTCCGGACGGACCACCCGCTTCAGGGTATCGGCGGCGGCGGCCTCCAGCGCGGTCGCCGCGCCGGGGCCGTCGGCGGCGACGGCGCCGGTGAGGTCCAGCGCGTTGACGTCCTGGTGCGAGGCCAGGGTGGGGGCGATGTCCGCGGTCCGGCCCGAGATGATGTTGACCACGCCGCCCGGGAGGTCCGAGGTGGCCAGCACCTCGCCCAGCGACAGCGCGGGCAGCGGGGCGTCCGCGGCGGCCGCGACCACGACCGTGTTGCCGGTGGCGATCGCCGGGGCGATCACCGAGACCAGGCCGAGCAGCGAGTGCCCGTACCCGGCCTGCGGGGCGACGATCCCGACCACGCCGGTCGGCTCCGGGGTGGAGAGGTTGAAGTACGGCCCGGCGACCGGGTTGGCGCCGCCCGCGATCTGGGCGACCTTGTCCGTCCAGCCCGCGTACCAGACCCAGCGGTCGATCGCGGCGTCCACCAGCGCGGCGGCCTTCTTCGGGCCGATGCCCTCGGAGACGGCCACCTCGGCGGCGAACTGCTCGCGCCGGCCCTGCAGCATCTCGGCCACCCGGTAGAGCACCTGGCCGCGGTTGTACGCGGTGGTGCCGGCCCAGCCCTTGACCGCCGCGCGGGCGGCCAGGACGGCGTCGCGGGTGTCCTTGCGGGTACCCAGCGGGGCGTTGGCGAGCCACTCGCCCTTTGCGTCGGTCACCTCGTACACCCGCCCGCTCTCGGAGCGCGGGAACTTCCCGCCGACGTACAGCTTGTAGGTCTTGAGGACGTCAAGACGCGCGAAGGTCGTGTCAGACATCGAGGTAGGCCTCCAGACCGTGGCGGCCACCCTCGCGGCCGTAACCCGACTCCTTGAAACCGCCGAACGGCGAGGTCGGGTCGAACTTGTTGAAGGTGTTGGCCCAGACCACACCCGCCTTGAGCCGGTTGGCCGTCCAGAGGATGCGCGAGCCCTTCTCCGTCCAGATGCCGGCGGAGAGGCCGTACGGGGTGTTGTTGGCCTTCTGGACCGCCTCGTCGGGGGTGCGGAAGGTCAGCACCGACAGGACCGGGCCGAAGATCTCCTCCTGGGCGATCCGGTGGGCCTGGCTGACGCCGGTGAACAGGGTCGGCCTGAACCAGAAGCCGGTGCCCGGGAGCTCGCACTCCGGCGACCAGCGCTCGGCGCCCTCGGCCTCGCCGGCCGCGGTCAGCTCGGTGATCCGGGCCAGCTGGGCGGCCGAGTTGATCGCGCCGATGTCGGTGTTCTTGTCCAGCGGGTCGCCGACCCGCAGGGTGCCCATCCGGCGCTTGAGGGCGTCCAGCAGCTCGTCCTGGATCGACTCCTGGACCAGCAGGCGGGAGCCGGCGCAGCAGACGTGGCCCTGGTTGAAGAAGATGCCGTTGACGATGCCCTCGACCGCCTGGTCGATCGGCGCGTCGTCGAAGACGATGTTGGCGGCCTTGCCGCCCAGCTCCAGCGACAGCTTCTTGCGGCTGCCGGCCAGCTGCTTGGCGATCGCCCGGCCGACCGGGGTGGAGCCGGTGAAGGCGACCTTGTTGACGTCCGGGTGCGCGGTGAGCGCGGCGCCGGTGCGGCCGTCACCGGTGACGATGTTGACGACGCCCTTCGGCAGACCGGCCTGGCGGCAGATCTCGGCGAAGCGCAGCGCGGTCAGCGGGGTGGTCTCGGCCGGCTTGAGGACGACGGTGTTGCCGGTCGCCAGGGCGGGCGCGATCTTCCACGCCAGCATCATCAGCGGGAAGTTCCACGGGATGACCTGGCCGGCCACGCCCAGCGGGCGCGGGTTGGCGCCGTAGCCGGCGTAGTCGAGCTTGTCCGCCCAGCCCGCGTAGTAGAAGAACCAGGCGGCGACGGTCGGGATGTCGAAGTCGCGGGTCTCGCGGATCGGCTTGCCGTTGTCCATCGACTCCAGCACGGCCAGCTCGCGGGCGCGCTCCTGGATGATCCGGGCGATCCGGAACAGGTACTTGGCGCGCTCGCTGCCCGGCAGCGCCGACCAGTCGGCGAAGGCCTTGCGGGCGGCGGCGACGGCGCGGTCCACGTCCTCGTCGGTGCCCTGGGCGAACTCGGCGAGCACCTGCTCGGTGGCCGGGTTGACCGTCTTGAGGGCCTCGCTGCCGGAGGAGTCGACGAACTCGCCGCCGATGAAGTGGCCGTACGAGGTCGCGATGTCGCCGGCGGCGGCGGGGGACTCCGGGGCCGGGGCGTAGGTGAAGAGGCCTCCGGCCGGCTGGGCCGCGGGCTCCTCGATGTTCTTCTTCTTGGCCATGGTGATCAGTCCACCGTCACGTAGTCGGGGCCGGAGTAGCGGCCGGTGGCGAGCTTCTGGCGCTGCATCAGCAGGTCGTTGAGCAGGCTGGAGGCGCCGAAGCGGAACCAGTGCGGGCTCAGCCAGTCGTCGCCGAGGGTCTCGTTGACCATCACCAGGTACTTCATGGCGTCCTTGGTGGTCTTGATGCCACCGGCCGGCTTCACGCCGACCTGGACGCCGGTGGCGGCGCGGAAGTCGCGGACCGCCTCCAGCATCAGCAGGGTGACCGGCGGGGTCGCGTTGACGGCGACCTTGCCGGTGGAGGTCTTGATGAAGTCGGCGCCGGCCAGCATCGCCAGCCAGGAGACCCGGCGGACGTTGTCGTAGGTCTGCAGCTCGCCGGTCTCGAAGATCACCTTGAGGTGGGCGTAGCTGCCGTCGGCGCGCTTGCACGCCTCCTTGACGGCGACGATCTCGTTGAAGACGTCGAAGTAGCGGCCGGAGAGGAAGGCGCCCCGGTCGATCACCATGTCGATCTCGTCGGCGCCCGCGGCCACCGCGTCGGCGGTGTCGGCGAGCTTGACCGGGAGGGCGGCGCGGCCGGCCGGGAAGGCGGTGGCCACGGAGGCGACCTGGATGTCGGTGCCCCGCAGGGCGTCCTTCGCGGTGGCGACCATGTCCGGGTAGACACAGATGGCGGCGACGCGCGGGGTGGTCGGGTCGGTCGGGTCGGGGGTCCTGCCCTTGGCGCACAGGGCGCGCACCTTGCCGACCGTGTCCGCGCCCTCGAGCGTGGTCAGGTCGATCATGGAGATCGCCAGGTCGATGGCGCGGGCCTTCGCCGTGGTCTTGATCGAGCGGGTCCCGAGGGACGCGGCGCGGGCTTCGAGGCCGACCTGGTCGACGCCGGGCAGGCCGTGCAGGAAGCGGCGGAGCGAGGCCTCGGACGCCGCAACGTCCGCGAGGCCGCTGCCCGCAACGCCGGGGGCATTGGCTGCAACAGTGGACATAGTCACCAGACCAGCATATCTACGCGCGTAGCCGACCGCTAGAGCGCCCACCTTTCCGGTGGCCTTTCGTGGCCGGACCGAGACCTCGGCCGAACGGGGCCGCCCGGCCGCGGCCCGGCCGGGCCCGGGGTGCCGATCGGGGTGCCGACCGGGGTGCGCCCCGGCCGGGGTCGGAGCGCCATTCGTGGCCGGACCGAGACCCGCTGGTGAGGGGTGCATGGGGCAGAATCGACGCCATGACCGAATCCGACGGCAAGCCCCACCAGGGCCCGGCCGCCCCCGACGGGGACCCCGAGTACGCGGACCGCGTGTACCGCTCCGTCCCCGGCGTGATCTCCGGAGTGTTCCTGCTCGCCGTCGCCGCCTGGCTGATCGGCGACGCGGCGGTGACCGGCACCGGCAGGACCCCGTACGTCGCGCTCGCGGCGCTGCCGGTGTTCGCCCTCCCGGTGATCGCCTACACGCTGCGCCCGGCGGTGTTCGCCGACAGTCGGCGCCTGGTGGTCCGCAACCCCTGGCGCACCATCACCGTCCCCTGGGCCTCGGTCGACGCGCTGCGGGCCGGGTACTCGGTCGAGCTGCTGTCCGGCGAGAAGAAGTACCAGGTGTGGGCCGTCCCGGTGTCGCTGCGCCAGCGCAAGCGGGCCAACCGGGCGCTGAGCCGCGGCAACGCCGAGCACGCCTCCCGGACGGGCCTGGGGCTGGGCCTCGCCGCCCGGACCAACCCGGTCGTCCAGGGGTCCTCGGACCCGACCCGGGCCTGGTCCGACCAGGTGACCGACGTCCTCCAGGGGATGGCCGAGCGCAACGGCCGCCGGCCCGACGCCGCCGGCCCGGTGGTCGTCCGCTGGTGCTGGTGGGTGATCGTCCCGGCGCTGCTCGGCCTGGTCGCGCTGATCACGGTGATCGCGGTCTGACGACGACCGCACCACGAAGGAGCCCGCCGGAAACGGCGGGCTCCTTCGCGTCGGGGGAGGTGCGGCGAGGGGCGAGGCGGAAGTGCGGCGAGGGGCGGCGCGGTGGTGCGGCCCGACCGTCGAATGGGTTTTTGTACGGTCGTAAAAACTGTCCGGTCCATCCGCCTTTGGTCCCTTGTCGGTCCATGATCACATAAATAGGCTGGCGCGGGTGTTGTAAAGCTTCCGAAAAGGCACATTCGTGATGACCGTCGCTTGGTGCGTCCAGAGTGACGCCCGTTGACAGTGGGGGAAATGTGACCAGTGGGGAAAGTCTGACAACCGGCGTGGACCGGGTCGTCGTCATCGGTGCCGGGCACATGGGCACCGCCATCATTTCCGGACTCCTGAAGAGAACTCCGGACCTTCCGCTCGAAATCGTGGAGACGGCCGAATCCCGGGCGCGCCTGGTGCACGCGGAATTCGGCCTGGAACCCGTCGTCCGGTACCGCCCGCAGCCCGGCGACGCCGTGGTCCTCGCCATCCAGCCGCAGGCCTTCGAGGGGTTCGCGGCCGACCAGGAGGCGGGGGCGTTCGAGGGGGCCCTGGTCATCTCCGTGATGGCCGGGGTGAGCATCGCGGCCATGACGGCACTGCTGCGCACCGACCGGGTCGTCCGGGCGATTCCCAACACGCCGTCCGAGGTCGCGCAGGGCATGACCGTGCTGTGCCCCGGCGCCACCGTGCCGGTGGCCGACGTGCGGACCGCCGAACGGCTGCTGTCCTCGATCGGCCGGGCCCTCACCGTGCGCGACGAGGCCCTCATCGACGACGCCACCGCGCTCTGCGGCGGTGGACCGGCCTTCGTCGCCCACATCGCCGGGGCGTTCATCGACTTCGCCGTCACCGCCGGGTTCGACCGGGCCCAGGCCCGGTCGATGACCACCCAGGTACTGCGCGGCACCGCGGAACTCCTGGATGCGACCGAGCACTCTCCCGAGGAGCTCTGCCGACAGGTCATGACCCCGGGGGGAACGACCGAACAGGGAATCTTCCATTTCCAGGAGCTGGGGCTGCAAGGCGTGCTCGTGGGGGGTTTGACCCGCTCCGCCGACCGTTCGCGTGAACTGGGCGGAATCGGCCGGTGAATGCGCGTGCCACGGCGGCCGCCGCCCCGGTGAATGCGGTGCGGCCGGGGAACCGGCCGAGAACTCGACCGAGAATTCCATTGGAGGGGGAATCATGCTGGGCGTGATCCGGCAGCACAATCCCGGCGACAGAACCGCGGCGGTGCATTCCGAGGAGCACTACGAGGTGTACTTCGGCCTCGGGCACAGCCTCCGACTCCAGGACCGCCAAGGCGTCTTCAAGGTCAGCCCCGCCGGGCTGAGCCTCGGCGACGTCCTGGTGCGCACCCTCGACCGGTCCGTCCTGGGCGGTTCGGTCCTCGACATGGGCACCGGCAGCGGGGCCCTGGCCCTGCTGATGCGCAGCCTGGGCGCCCGCGACATCGTGGCGACGGACGTGTCGATCCCCGCGTTGAAGACCGCCGCGGAGAACGAGCAGCTCAACTTCGGCGACCGGATCGTCCGGTACGACGCGGGCAGCCTGTTCCAGAGCCCGGCCGCGGACCGCAGGTTCGACCTCGTCGTCTTCAACCCGCCCGGCTGGCGCACCCCGTCCGCGGACTGCCGGCGCGAACTGCGGCAGCAGGGGCTCGCCGACCTCGAACTGTCGGCCATGTTCTCCGGGGAGGAGGTCCTCCTCGGCTTCCTGCGCGACCTCCCGCACCACCTGACCGACACCGGGCGCGCCGTCATCGGCCTCAACTCCATGACGGGCATCCAGGACGTGCTCCGCCGACTCGGCGGGCCGGCGGGCAGCGCCGGCCCTCTGGAGTTCCGGCTGATCGAGCGGCACAGTTTCCCGCTGTTCCTGTACACCAGGGAGTGGCACGCCTCCAGACAGGTGCTGACCAGGGAGTTCCACCACTGGAAGGAGCACCACGGCGCGGCCTTTAGCATCGCCGGCGACGGGACCCTCTACTGGTCGTACGAGATCGTCGAATGCCGCCTGGCCCGCCGGGGGGAGAGGCGGGCGGATGGGTAGCGTACGCGGCCGGGGCGCTCCGGCGGGCCTGGCCGCGATCGCGGTCGCCAACGTCATCCTCGGCTCGTCCTCGCTGTTCTGGCGGGCCCTGGCGCACGTGCCGCCGGAGACGCTGCTCGGCTACCGCATCCTGGTGTCGCTGGTGACGCTGTGCGGCGCGCTCGCGCTGCTGGGGCGGTTCCGGGCCGCCGCCCGCACGGCCGCCACCCCGAGGCTGGTGCTGGTGCACCTGACCGCGGCGGTGCTGGTCTGCATCAACTGGCTCACGTTCATCTGGGGTTCGATCCACGGGCGGGTCATCGAGACCGGCCTCGGCTACCTCATCGCCCCGGCGGTCACCGTCGTCCTCGGGACGCTGGTGATGGGCGAACCGCTCGGGCGGCTGCGCCGCGTCGCGCTCGGCCTGTGCCTGCTGGGCGTCGTGCTGCTCATCGTGCGCAGCACCGAGCTCGACTGGTGGGTGTACGTCACGATCGGCCTGACGTGGGGGGTGTACACCTTCCTCAAGAAGCTCACCACCGCCGACCCGGTCACCGGGCTGACCCTGGAGACGGCCCTGCTGGCGCTCGGCATCGGGATCGCCGTCCTCACCACGGGCTACTCGCTCGACCCGGGGCCGTCCGCCGGGCACACGGACTTCGTGCTGCTCGCGGTGTGCGGCCTGGTCTCCGTCACACCGCTGTGGCTGATCGCCTTCGGCGCGAAGAAGGTCAGCCTGACCGCGACGGGGTTCATCCAGTACGTGCTGCCGACGACCCAGCTCGTCGTCGCGCTGGTCTGGTACCACCAGCGGCCGTCCGCCAACACGCTGATCTGCTTCGCCGTGGTCTGGCTGTCACTGGTCTCCATCGTCATCGAATCGGCGCTGCGCGTCCGCCGGGCGCGTCCGCAGTCCGGGCCGGTCGCGGCACCGGTCGAGAAGGGGGTACGGCTGTGAGAACGGGCGACGTACTGGTCATCGGCCTCGGGGTGTTCGGCGCGGCGGCGGCCCAGGCACTGGCCGAACGGGGCGCGCGGGTGCTCGCCGTCGACGCCCACGGCCCGACGCACCGCTTCGGCTCCTCGCACGGCGAGACCCGCATCTTCCGGCGGGCCTACTGGGAGGGGACCGACTACCTCCCGCTGCTGGAGCGCGCCCACGAGCGGTGGACGGACCTGGAGGCCGCGTACGGGGACACCCTGCTGATGCGCACCGGCGGGGTCTTCGTCGGGGCCGAGTCCAGCGGCGTGGTGGACCTCAGCCGGCAGACCGCGGAGACCGGCGGCATCGCGCACGAGGTCTGGAACGCCGAGCAGCTCAACGGGCGCTTCCCGTGGTTCGGCGTCGGCGCCGACATGAAGGCGCTGTACGAACCCGGCGCCTACACCGTCCTGGCCAACCGCGCCCGGCTGGCGATGATCGACGAGGCGGTCCGCCGGGGGGCCTCGATCCGCTTCGGCGAGGAGGTGGTGGACCTGCGGTCGGCCGCCAGCGGCGTGACCGTACGGCTGCGCTCCGGCGGGACGCTCTCCTGCGACGCCGTCGTCGTCGCGACCGGCCCCTGGATGAAGGGACCGCTCGCACCGTCCACGGCGCGGCACCTGAGCCCGATGCGGGTCCCGGTCTACTGGTTCCGGGCGGACCCGAAGCTGGGCACCGAGGGCTTCCCGGCCTTCCTGTACGAGAGCGCCGACGGACAGGTCGTCTACGGCGTGCCCGAGTGGGGCGAGGGCGGCCGCGAGGTCAAGATCGGCTTCCACAACCGCCAGCAGACGCCCGGGGACCCGACCGACCTGGCGCGCCGCGAGGTCTCGGCGCAGGAGCGGGAGGAGATGGCCCGGATGGTGGCCCGGATCTTCACCGGCGTCCAGCCGGAGGCACCCCGGGCGCGCTACTGCTACTACACCCTGACCCCGGACGGCAGCTTCATCATCGACCGCTCGCCGGCGGACCCGCGGATCGTCCACACCTCGGCCTGCTCGGGGCACGGGTTCAAGTTCGCCCCCGCGGTGGGCGAGTGCGCGGCCGCCCTGGCGCTGGGCGAGCCCGCGCCGGTCGACCTGGCGCCCTTCGCGGGCGACCGGTTCGGCGCGGGAGCGGCCGGCGACCGCTGACCTCCCCCGGACGCGCGTGTGCCTCCCCACCCCGGACCGGGGCGGGGA
>NZ_JBHZCY010000067.1:0-50467 GCF_042786665.1 Kitasatospora sp. NPDC059146
CCTCGTACTGGACGTACTTGGGCGATTCGGGCGTGCGTCCAGGCGGGATGCCCGGCGTCGCGCGCCTGGCAAGATCCGCCGGACAGGCCCTAGCGCCCCCGCAGCACCGCCGGTCCTGCCGGCCCCGCCAGACCCACCGCCCCTGCAACGTCACCCCCGCTCCGACCAGCGGGAACACTCACACGAGTCAAGAGGACGGCACAGCCATGCCCACGTACGAGACCGACGGACAGATCTCCGTCTCCCTTGAGTTCGAGATCGGCTCGGTGTGGATCCGGGCCAGCAAGCGCACCGACACCGTCGTCGAGGTCCGGCCCACCAGCGCCGCCAGGGACGCGGACGTGAAGGCCGCCGAGCTGACCCAGGTCGATTTCTCCGGCGGTCGGCTCACCGTCAAGGGCCCCAAGCAGCGCACCGTGTTCTCCAGCAAGAAGGGCTCGATCGACCTCACCGTCGAGCTGCCCGCCGGCTCCGAGGTGCACGCCGACTCCCCGATGGCGGACTTCGTCACCGAGGGCCCGCTCGGCGACTGCCGGATCAAGACCTCCATGGGCCGGATCCAGCTCGACCGGGCCACCGGCGCGCGGCTCAAGACCGACATCGGCGACATCCGGGTCGGCACCGTCACCGGGGACGCCGAGGTGACGGGCTCGGGCCGGATCGAGGTCGGCTCCGTCGGGGGCCGGCTGACGGTCAAGAACAGCCACGGCGACACCGAGATCGACGAGGTGCGCGGCGAGCTGGCGGCGAACGCCTCCAACGGCCGGATCCACATCGGCCTCGCCGAGGGGGACGTCGAGGCCAAGACCGCGAACGGCCACATCCGGGTCGGCCAGGTCGTCCGGGGCAAGGTCGGCCTCCAGGTCGGCGTCGGGGACATCGAGGTCGGCATCGCGGAGGGCACGGCGGCCTGGCTCGACGTGCACAGCAAGTTCGGTGCCGTCCGCAACGCCCTCGACACGGCCACCGGTCCGGGCGAGGCCCGGGAGACGGTCGAGGTCCGCGGCACCACCCAGATCGGCAGCATCCTCATCCGGAGGGCCTGATGGCGGCGACGACGGCGAACCCGGCGACGGCCCCGGTCGCGAGCACCGCGGCGATCTCGGTGACCGGCCTGACCAAGAACTACGGGGACAAGGCGGTGCTCAGGGGCGTCGACCTGTCCATCCCGGCGGGCAGCGTCTTCGCCCTGCTCGGGCCGAACGGCGCGGGCAAGACCACCACCGTGGAGATCCTCTCCACCCTGATCCCCGCCGACGGCGGCACGGTCCGGGTGGCCGGGCACGACGTGGCCCGCCAGGCCGACGGGGTGCGGAAGGCGATCGGGGTCACCGGCCAGTTCTCGGCGGTGGACAACCTCCTCACCGCCGAGGAGAACCTGATGCTGATGGCCGACCTCAACCACCTCCGCCGTCGGGAGGGGCGGAGGCGGGCCGAGGGACTGCTGCGGCGCTTCGAGCTCGACGAAGCCGCGCGCCGGCCGGTCGCCACCTTCTCCGGCGGCATGCGGCGCAAGCTCGACCTGGCGATGACCCTGGTCGGCGACCCCGAGGTGATCTTCCTGGACGAGCCCACCACCGGGCTGGACCCGCGCAGTCGGCGCACCATGTGGGAGATCATCCGGGGCCTGGTCGCCGACCACGGGGTGACGATCTTCCTCACCACCCAGTACCTGGACGAGGCCGACCAACTCGCCGACCGGATCGCCGTCCTGGACGACGGCCGGATCGTCGCCGAGGGAACGGCCGAGGAGTTGAAGCGGATCGTCCCCGGCGGGCGGATCCGGCTCCAGTTCTCGGACGCCGACCGACTCGCCGCCGCCGCGGCGCTGTTCGACTACGCCACCGCCGACGCGGAGGCCCTGCGGCTGGACATCCCGGGGGACAACTCCGTGCTCACCGTACGGGCGGTGCTGGACGCGCTCGACAACGCCTCCGTGCCGGCCGAGTCGCTGGTCGTGGAGACGGCCGACCTGGACGACGTCTTCCTGCAACTCACCGGAGAGGGTGCACGATGAGCACGGCGACGTACGTGGTCAGCGACTCGCTGACCATGCTGAGGCGCAACCTCAAGCGCGCGCAGCGGTACCCGGCGATGACCTTCTCCGTCGTGGTGATGCCGGTGATGATGCTGCTGCTCTTCAACTACGCCTTCGGAGGCGCGTTGGGGGCCGGCATCGGGGGCGGGAGCTACATCGACTACGTGACGCCGGGGATCGTCCTGATGACGGCGACGTCGGGGGCGGTCGCCACGGCGGTCGGCGTCTGCGTCGACATGACCGAGGGGATCGTCAACCGGTTCCGGACGATGGCGATCTCGCGCTCGGCGTTCCTGACCGGGCACGTGGTCGGGAGCGTGATCCAGACGGTGGTCGCGCTCGTGGTGGTGACCGGCGCGGCCTTCGCCATGGGGTTCCGGTCGAGCGCCGGGCCGCTGGAGTGGCTGGCGGCAGCGGGCCTGCTGCTGTTCGTGACCCTGACGCTGACCTGGATATCGGCGGGGATCGGACTGGTCTCCAAGACGCCGGAGAGCGCGAGCAACACGCCGCTGCCGCTGACCTTCTTGCCCTTCATCGGCAGTGCGATCGTGCCGCCGGACTCGATGCCGACCGTGCTGCGGTGGTTCGCCGAGTACCAGCCCTTCACGCCGATCATCGAGACCCTGCGCGGTCTGCTGATGGGCACCGGCATCGGCAACAGCGGCTGGATCGCCCTCGCCTGGTGCACCGGGCTGACGCTGCTCGGCTACTTCTGGTCGCGGAGCGTCTTCTACCGGCGGTGACGGGGGTACGGCCGGTAGCCGTCGGACGGTCCGGGAGGCGGGGACACCCGCCACCCGGGCCGCCGTGGCGTTCCGGGCCCCGCTCCACCGCCGGGCCCCTGTAGTAGGGTCCGCGCCAAAGTTCGGCAAACCGGCGCAGGGGGGGCGGGAGATGACCGTACGTCGCAGGCGGGCCGTCCAGGGGCTCCGGGCCGGCGCCCTGGCCGCGCTCCTGGCCTACGCGGCGGGCCGGTACGCCTCCCGCTCGGGGGGCCTGGTGGAGGTCGAGCGCCTGCTCGACCGTCCGGTGCCGCTGCTCGGTGCGGCCGTGGTGCTGCTCGTGGTCTCCGCGGTGCTCGGTGCCGGGTCCCGGGTCGGGGCGAGCAGCGGGGCCCGCGCCGGGTTCGTCCAGATCGCTGTCGCGGGGTTCGAAGCCCTCGGGGGCGAAGTCGCGCGGGGTGCCGATCTCCTCCAGGGTGACGAAGTCCTCCTCGCCGCCGACCCGGGCCGCCCGACGGTGACGCCCCGCTGACGGTGACCTGCCGGCGGCGCCCTGCTGACGGCGACCCCTGATCAACAACGGCCCCTTGTAGTAAAGTCCGCGCAAAGCTCGGCAAAAGACCGCCCGGGGGGACGGATGACGGCGAGGCGCCGCAAGCAGGTCGCGTGGGTGCTCAGAGGTCTGGCACTCGCGGCGTTGCTGGTGTACCTGCCGGGCTGGCACGCCTCCCGTTCGGGCGGGTTGGTGGTGGTCGAGCACTGGCTCAACCGGCCGGTCCTGCTGATCGGATCGGCGGTGGTGCTGATCGTGGTCTCGTTGGTGGTCGAGCTGGAGTTCCGCACCTGGTTCTCGCAGATCGGCTGCGCTGCCCTGCTGGCCCCGCTCGTCGTCGCCGGGGTGCCGGTGCTGTTCCTGTCCTACGTGTTCAGCGGTGACGGAGGCCGGGAGGACCGTTTCGTCAGCCCGAGCCGCCCGGACCGGATCCTGAGCGTCACCAACGTCTCCGGCTTCTCCATCGACCCGGTCTACCAGGTGGAGTTGGAGGCCGGCACCGGCTGGTCCACCCGCCACTGGAGCATCGGTACCTGGGACACCCGGGACGGCGAATTCATCCGCGTCGACTGGTCCGGGCCGGACCGGATCACCGTCACCGGCCGCACCTCCCTCACCGTCTTCGAGGTCCTGCCCGACGGCAGTCTGGGCGAGCCCCGGGTGCTCCCCAAGCCGGCGCCGGTCGGAGCCGGATCCTGAACCCGAGGCCGATCAACCGCCCGCCTAGGCTGGCGTGGTGACGCAGGGGATCCGTGGGGGACGGGGAGTACGGCCGCGCTGGGTGTGGTGGGTGGCGGCGGTGTGGGCGGCGGGGTTCGCCGAGGGGGCGGCGGTGCACGCGTACCAGGTCGGGAGCGGGGGGCTGCACGCCTACGCGTGGTGGCCGGTGCCGAGCCAGGTGCTGTTCCACGCGCTGCTGGTGCTCGACCCCTTGGCCGCCGTGCTGGTCGCCCGGGCGCGGCCGACGGGGGTGTGGCTCGGGGCGGGGGTCATGGCGGCCGACCTGACGGCCAACTGGTGGGCGAACTGGGACGACGTCCTGCGCCGTCCGCTCGCCTACCTCCAGGGCATGGTCGGGCTGCCGGCGATGACGCTGTTCGGGCTGTCCGTGTTCGTCACCGCTGCGCCGCTGCGCCGGGCGTTCCTCGGCACGGGCCCGGCTCTCCGTCGTCCGTAGGAGATCCGGGCCCGCGCCGAGGAGTTGCCGGGGGTCTGGCCGGTCGTCTGGCCGGGGGTCTGGCCGGGTCCGTCACCAGACGGTGATGCCCATGGTGTCGGCCGCGCTGTGGATGGCGTTGTAGTGCGGGATCGACATGTCGGACTTCTTCTGGCCGGCCGGGAGGTTCTTGTCGGCGGCGCGGAACTCGTCGCGGGCGGCGGCGAGCAGGCTGGTGCCGTAGGAGACCGGGACGTCCTTGGTGCCGTGGGCCGGGTGGGACTTGGCGGCCGTCTGGCTGCCCGCCTGGGCGAGGGTGCTGCGGGCCTGGTTGTAGGCGGCGGCCTTGACCGTCTTCGGGTTGGCGAGCCGGGCCTGGGCGGTGCCGGCCGTCCGGGTCTGGTCGGCGGCCATGGCGACGGGTGCGACGGCGGCGGTGAGAGCGCCGGCGGCGACGACGGTGACGAGGGCGTTGCGGACGAGCCTGTTCATGTGGATTCCTTCCGGGAGAATTCCGAGAATTCCGAGAACTCCGAGGATTCGCCTCCGTTCCGGTCCCGGGGGATCGTCGGAGTGCGAACGTCTCCGCACTACCCCGGCGTCCGAGAGCGGAAAACCCGATTCCGTACGGTTCGTTCGGAAGTGATCGGATCAGGACGTTTTCTGGCTCCGGGGAACTCGTATCGTCAGACTGGGTGGGTGAATCCTGATCTCTACCCGGACGTGGCCGCAGCCGGGAGCCTCGCCGCCGCACTGGAATCGGCCGCCGCCGAACTGGCCGTGGACATCACCCTGGTGCCGGGGACCTGGGGCGACGCGGCCTCGGCGGGCATCGCGCCCCCGGCGGGCGCGGTGCCCTCGGGGCCCGCGCGCCGGCCGCTGCAGGTCCACCTGTCCGCCGCGAGGCGTAGCTTCGGCGTCTCCGGCCGGAGCCTGGGCGCCGAGCTGATCACGGGGTGGACGGCCGAACTCCGGGACGTCGTCCGGGCTGCCGTGGCCTGGGGGAGCGGCCGGAGCCTCGCGGAGCTGCGCGAGCGGTTCCCGTTCCTCTCCTCCTCGGAGCTCGCCGAGGCCCATGAGCACGGGGTTGCCGCCGTGGTCGGGCTGCAATGGCGCTGGGTCAGGGAACGGGCCCTGAGGGAAGCGGAGTCCACGGAGTTCGGCCTGCTGGTCGCAGCGGCCGGTGCGGAGCCGAGGCTCCGGCAGTTGTCCCCGGCCGTCAGCCACGGGAGGCTGCTCCTCGCGGGCCGGACCGGCTTCCCGTCCGAACCGGTGATCGCGATCGTTCCCGCGGACGACGGCCGCTCGTACCGGGTGCGGCGGTTCCCGCACGGCGGCGTGGTCGCCGAGGCCGGGACGGCGGCGCTGGCCGTCGCGCTGGCCGTCGCCCACCTGCCGGCCGACCTCGGGCCGGCCGTGCTCGGCAGCGACGAGGACGCCTGACGGCCGCCGCTCGTCAGTCTTCTTCCTCGTACGGCGGGATGGACCAGCGCAGCACCGTGCCGCCGCCCGGGGCGGCTTCGAGGGTGACCGGGTAGACCTGGCCCCAGCCGCGTTCGCCGTGGTGCCGGACCGCGTGGTCGCCTTGGTCCCAGCCGATGCCGAGTACGGCGCAGCCGCCGACCTCGACCGCACCGACGCGCAGCGGGTGGTCCCAGCCGGCCCGCTCGGCCAGGTAGTGGTCGGTGTGCGGGTCGAGACCGACGGCGACGCCGGTGCCGGGGAGGCCGCCGCGCCAGGTGGTGAGTTCGGCGGCGCGGGCGGCGGCCTCGGCGAGCGGGAGGTCGAGCCAGCCGTGCGGGCCGTCGACGCCGTGCCAGAAGATCCGTTCGCCGCCGAAGTGGGCGTGGGCGTCGTCCTCGTGGCGGCCCCAGTAGGTGACGTCGGCGAGGCCGTCGACGGATTCGCCGTCCAGTCCCGTCCACGCCTCCAGGGTGGTGGCGTCGCCGATCACCGTGCCGCAGCGGTCGACGGGCAGGTCGCCGAGCGGGATCGGGACGGCCGGGTCGGCGTCGGCGGGCCAGGGGAGGCCGAGTTCGATCTCCAGGGTGGCGATGCTCGGTTCCTCGTCGAACGGTGACGGCGAGGTGATGGCCCGGACCCGCAGCGGCCGGTCGGCGGCGGCCCGGACGGCGAAGGCCTCGCAGTCCCCGTCCCGGAGGTGGGCGCCGCTCGCGGTGGCGGTCGCCGCACGGGCGCGTTCGCCGAGGGGCGCGCCGGTCTCCGGCCAGAAGTCGATCCAGCCGGCCATGCCGAGCACCAGCAGGCCGGACGGTGTGGTGACGGTTCCCAGGTCGGTGAAAGTTCCCAGGTCGGTGAAGGTTTCGGGCATGCGCCGATTGTGCCGCTCCGGTACGACATTCCCGAATCCCGGTCGGGCGCCGAGCCCGCGTGGTGGGTGGGCTCGCCGGGTGGGGCCGGTGCGGTGGCTACGTGTTGGACCAGGAGCGGGTGGAGAGCACCAGGAGGTAGCCGTCCGGGTCCTGGACGGTGACGCCCCAGGCGTCCCAGTACGGGTTGTGCGCGGGGACGCGCTTGCCGCCGTGCTGTTCGAGCCGCTCGATCAGTTCCTCGTCGACCGGCCGGCCGAGGTAGACGACCAGCAGGTCGTCGGCGGTCGGCCGCGGTTCGACGGGGGCCGCGGGGTCGTGGACGAGTTCCAGGTGCCAGGCGGCGCCGGGCCAGCCGACCATGAGGAGCGAGTGCTCGCCGGGGGTGCCGTCGGTGGTGTGCCGGTACAGGACGTCCAGGCCGAGGCCGGCGGCCCAGAAGTGTTCGGCGGCGGCGAGGTCGCGGGAGGGGCGGGCGATGCGGACGTGGGCGGTGGCGTCGGCCGGCACGGTTCTGGCTCCTGGGCGGGTGGGGGAGGGGCGGGGACAGCAGCGAGCCTAGGGATCCCGGGGGCGGGTGCCATCGGGCGCCGGTCCTAGTCCGGCGGGTCCAGGTCCGGCCGGTCCTCAGTCCGAGTTGGGCCAGACCAGGACGCCGGGGCCGTCCGGGGTGAGCACGGGCACCCAGGCTTCGTCGGTCTCGGCCAACCGGTCCTCGTCGAGCCGCAGTTCGTGCGGTTCCTCGGCGTCCCCGTCGCAGGCCCAGTAGGTGATGCCGCGCAGGGCGTCCCGGAGCCGGTCGAGTTCGCCGTCGGACCAGGGGCGGTGCTGGGTTCCGGCACCGCGGAAGTCCCGCTCGAAGAGTGTTCGGAGTGCGGTGAGGCCGTCGGGGCCGGTCACCGGGACCAGGAAGCCCTGTAGTTCGCCTTGGTGGCAGGAGGTGCCGCCGTACTGCTGCTGGTAGTGGACTCCGGTGGGGGCGGCGACGACCACGTACAGCCAGCGGCCTGCTGTGCCGTCCGGGTCGAGGAACACGAATCGGTGTAAGTCCATGACAAGCAGTCTGCTCGACGGGCGGCGGGCGGTCGAGGGTGGATCGTCCGGATGATGAGAAACCGGAGGAACGTGCGGTAAGTGCCCAGGTGGTCGCGGGCCGGTCACCGGCGGGCGGGCTCCGGTGACGCGAACGGCTCCGTGTGCCTGCGGCGGTTCGGGGCAATTCGATTCGCATGCGGACTCCACTTGGATCAACCGCCCTTGCGGGCCCTCGGGGCGGCTGATTGCCTCGCCGTCGTGACCGAACACCCGGTCGTGGGATTCCGTGGATACACCGCAGAGGGAGAGCTCCTTGTTCACCGTCAAGAAGGCCACCACCGTTGCTGTCGCCGCCCTGGTCGCCACGGGCGCGCTGGCCGGCGCCGCGCCTGCCTCGGCCAGTTCCGCCCGTCAGGGCTCGGAGAACGTCCGCTTCTTCAACGAGGACACGGGCGGCGCGCTGGACGCCAACAGCACCGGCGGCAGCGCCGTCTCATGGGCGCCCAACGGCACGGACTACCAGGCCTGGATCCTGCGCTTCGGCAGCCAGGGTGGTCTCCAGATCGAGAGCAAGGCGCGGGTCGGCCAGTGCCTCCAGGCGCCTGAGAACTTCGGCGACCCGATCGCCGTGGTGACGTGCAACAAGTACGTTCCGACCCAGTGGTGGGTGCTTCCCATGGTGGGTGACAAGCACGTGATCGCCCTGCAGCAGGATCCGGAGAAGGTCATCGAGTCCACCCGACCGGCGACCCCGTGTTCCAGGGGTTCTACGACGGCAACCCGCGTCAGCTGTGGGACATCAGCGTGGCCTGAGTCGCCGGCGGCAACGCGAACGGCCCGGCACCTGTGAGAGGTGCCGGGCCGTTCGACCGTGGAGCGCCAGGCCCGGATTGCACGGACTCTTCCTACTGAAAGTAGGACGTACTCTGGTAGTACCACTGACGCCTGGCGAGGAACTGTGTTCCTTGCGACGAGAAGAACGTTAGCAGCTCAGAGTGCATGATCCAAAACGGGCCCGGGCGGTCCGGTTGGGTTGGGGGTCAGGCGTCGAACTCCCCGTCGCGGATGGCGGCGACGAGGTCGCGCCACTCAGCGGGGGTGAGCTGGGCGATGGCGTCGGGGAGCAGGCTGCTGCGGACGTAGACGGCGTCGGGGGTGACGGCTACCTCTGGGCAGGCGTTCGCATTGGCGCATGCGGCGGGCCGAATCCAGGAGCGGTTCTCCATGGGCTGTGTCTCCTCTGTGCGGGATCAGGCGTCGAACTCCCCGTCGCGGATGGCGGCGACGAGGTCGCGCCACTCGGTCGGGGTGAGTTGCGCGACGGCGTCCGGCAGGAGGCTGCTGCGGACGTAGACGGCGTCGGGGGTGACGGCCACCTCCGGGCAGCTTGAGCCGTCGGGGCAACCACCGGGGCGAGTCCAGGGGCGGTTCTCCATGGGCTGTGTCTCCTTTGCGCGGAATCAGGTGTCGAATTCCCCGTTGCGGATGGCGGCGACGAGGTCGCGCCACTCGGTGGGAGTGAGTTGCGCGACGGCGTCGGGGAGCAGACTGCTGCGGACGTAGACGGCGTCGGAGGCGACGGCCACCTCCGGGCAGTTGTTGCCATCGCCGCATGCGCTGGGCTTCTGCCAAACGAGTTCTTCCACCGGGGCCCCACAGGCTGTTCATGATGCTGGAGATCGCATCGCGGGAGACGGACGGATCGAGTTGAGTGGTCCGGGAGTTGGTCGGCGGGGCCGGCCGGTCGGGTTGGGGGTCAGGCGTCGAACTCTCCGTTGCGGATGGCGGCGACGAGGTCGCGCCACTCGGCTGGGGTGAGCTGGGCTATGGCGTCGGGGAGCAGGCTGCTGCGGACGTAGACGGCGTCGAGGGTGACGGCCACCTCTGGGCAGTTGCCCGCATTGGCGCATGCACTGGGGCGGATCCAGGAGTGCTTCTCCATCGGTTATATCTCCTTCTTGATCTTCGCGATCAGATCGCGAGAGCCCTCGACCGAAAGCGACCTGTCAGCCATCTGCTCAACCATCGAGCGGTATTCCTCCAGATGGTCGGGCATGTGGAGGAAGACCGGACCCTCCATCGAGTCGTAGCTGACGGTGTCGAGCCGAGGTACGGCCCCGTTCGCGTAGTAGATGGCTTGACCGGGCCCCTTGAAGCCTCCGGCAGCAAAGCCGACCACTCGTAGCGTGATGTGCGGTAGCTGGGACAACTCCAACATCCAGTCCAGCTGTTCCCGCGCCACATCGCGGCCGCCGAACTGCATGCGCAGTGCGGCCTCATGGACGATCGCCGTGTAGGGATGCGTGCCTTTCGCCATCAACATCTCGGATCGCAGCATTCGTTGCTCGACCCGTGTCTCGACGATGCGTGGTGTCAGGCGGACTTGTGCGTCCTGGAAGATCGCACGGCTGTATCGCTCCGTTTGCATCGGGCCCGGCGGGTGGCAGATTTGGTACGAGTACATGCCCTTCGCGTGGTACTCAAATTCGCAGATGTCGAGAAAGCCTTGCGGAACGGATCCGCGATACTCCTCCCACCAACCCTTGCCCTTGTCGCCGGCCATGGTGGCGAGGGCCTCGATGTACTCGGTGTCGAGCTCTCCGTACTTGTGCGCAAGGGCGACCACTCGTTCGGGAGTGATCGAGTAGGCCCCCTGCTCGATGAGCGTGATCTTCGTGCGGTCCACGCCGAAGACCTTGGCCGCCTCTGTGGTGGTCGAACCGGCGGCATCGCGCATCTTCCTCAGCTCGATGCCAACCCGCTGTTTGCGTGCACTGGGGATAGGTGGCATGTGCTCAAGCATCTACCGGGGCGCTACAGCGAGTCCAGCCGCATTTAGGGGTACATGTACTGGAAGTGGTCGCACATGTACCGTCCAATGCCCTACAGTCTGTGATGCACCGATCACCGAACGGATCGTCAGTAACGCCGCTCGGGCTCCGAAGAACACCCATGTCCAGTGGGCTCGTTCACGGCGACGCATCCGTCGATCTCACCCGTTCCCCTCTGGGAGATCCCTGTGCGCAACCTCCTCAACTCCCCCTTCCCCTCCCTCGCGGTCTCCCGCGACGCCCTCCGCGAGGCCCTGACCAGCCTGGACTGGCCCCCGGACCTCATCTCCGACGCCCAGCTCGCCATGGTCGAACTGATCGTCAACTCCTGGCGCCACGCGAACACCCCCGCCCCGGCGGTCGTCATCCTCCTCCGCGGAAACACCCTCCGGGTCGGGGTCTCCGACCGCTCCTCCGCCCTCCCCGAGCAGCGCCCCTTCGACCCCTGCTCCGAGTCCGGCCGGGGCCTCCGGATCGTCGAAGGCCTCACCCACCGCTGGGGTGTCGACCCCCGGAAGCTCGGCAAGACCACCTGGTTCGAGTTGGACGGTGTCGCGTGAGCGCCCATCACCCGATCCACCCCGCCGACCCGGCCCTGCTCCACCTCACCGGCCGCCAGCTCACCGAACTCCTCGTCGAACTCCGCACAGAGGGACGCGAGTTCGGCCTCCTCTGGCCCTCCGTCCACCCGGGCGAGAGCAACCTGGCCGGTCGTCGGCTCGTGAACTTCGGCAACGTTCCGGCGAGCACCCTGATCAACCTCCTCGCGCTCCTCCGCGAGTACAAGCGCAGCCGTGACGGCGGCCCCCGCCGATGCTCGGGCTCCTGATCATCAACCTCCTGGCCGCCCTCGTCGGCGCGCTCTGCGAAACCCGCTCCACCCGCTTTTGGCGCAAACCGACCGACGTCCGACCCCCGTCCGGTGGCGCCCGCCCTCGGTAGCCGATTCCGGCCCGTACGTAGGAAGTCGGCCCGGTCGACTTCCTACGCACACCCCCACCCGTTCCGCCCTCGTGCGCAAGATCCGTAAACACTCCTGCGACCGAAGTGGCGCATCGACGCCCCTGCTGTGCAAGGGACTTGACGTCCCATCATGCCGTTGAAAGAGTCTGCGACCGCGCGAACTCCAGTGCGATCAATGCGAGTTCGAAAGCACCTTCATCGACACGGGGAGACTTCTCATGTTCACCAAGAAGATTGCCGTCGCGGCCGTGGCTGTGGCCGCTGCGGGCGTCCTCGGCACCGCGACGTCCGCCTCCGCGACCGGCGCAACGCTGTACGACACGAAGACCGTGGTCATCAACGACACCGGCAACCTGGGTTCGATTTGTACGTCCCGGACCCTCAACCTGGCGGCCGGCGCCTACGGTTGGGGATTCGTCGACATGGCCCCGATGGTGAGCAGTACCGTCAAGCTCGCCGCCGGCACCTACGTCTGGACCGACTGCCTGACCCAGGGCATGGACTACTACTTCCTGGACTCGAAGATCCAGCTCAAGAACAGCTCTGCGGCCCCCGCCGTGCTGGATGCGACGCGCTGGCTGAACGTCGGTTCCTACACCTTCGGCAGCTTCCTCAAGCCGAACTTCTAGGGCCTGGGCCCGGGGTGCCCCGCCCTCCACCGCGGAGGGCGGGGCACCCGTGGTTCCGGGTCGACCCTTCCCTATCGGCCCTGGAGGTAGGTCGGGGTGGCCGTCGGGGTCACGGGGGAGCCGCCCGGCGCCGTGGGCGTCCCCGTCGGAATCGAGGAGCCGCCCGGAGCGGCCGGGGTCCCGGTCGGGGTTCCCGTCGGGGTCCCCGTCGAAGTCCCGGGCTTGCCGAGCGGCGTGGGGGTCGCCGTCGGGGTGGACGTCGGCGTCCCCGTCGGGGCGGGCGTGGGGGTGGCGGTCGGGGTGGACGCCGGGGCCGTGGTGGCGTGGTCCTGGGCGAAGGCGGCGGGCAGTCCCACGCCGACCCCCGCGATCAGCAGCAGGGAACCGCCGGCCATGAGGGCCCCCTTGGTGCGGCGGCGGGACCGCATGCCGGCCTGGAGGCGCTCGCGGTGCCGGGTCTCGAAGGGGGTGTTCTCCTGGGTGTCGCGCATCATGCGTGCCAGCTCCTGTTCGAAATCATCCATGGGTTCCTCCGTCACCTCACCGGCTCGCCGACCTCGGTCAGAGCCTCCCGCAGTTTCGCCACCCCGCGCGATGCCAGGGAGCGGGCGGTGCCCACCGGGCAGCCCATCACCTCGGCGACCTGCCCCTCGGGCAGGTCCTGGTAGTAGCGCAGGACGACCGCGGCCCGCTGGCGGGCCGACAGGAGGGCCAACGCGGCCTCCAGCCGGGTGCGTTCCTCCACGACGGCGGCCAGGTCCTGGCTGCCGGCCGTCTCGGGCAGCTCCTCGGTGGGGCGTTCGCCCCACCAGCGCCGACGGGCCGAGCGGGCCGCCGCGCGCACCAGGACCTGGCGCAGGTACGCCTCGGGGGCCTGGGCGGCGACCTTCGGCCAGGCGGACCACAACTTGAGCAGCCCCTCCTGGAGCAGGTCCTCGGCCCGGTGCCGGTCTCCGCCGGTGAGCAGGCGCGCGAGGTGGAACAGCGCGGACCAGCGGGCCGCGACGAACTCATCGAAACCATCCGCTCGCGCATGCCTCATCCAGCACCGCCTTTCCGATCTCCGAACGCCTGTACCTGTGGAAAGGCACTGGCCCCCGGCCCGCTATGCACCCCTCCCTGTGAACTGGATCACTCGCGCGCCCGGTCCGGCGCGGTCCGGCGCGGCTCAGCGCGGTTCAGCCCGGTCCGGCGCGGTTCAGCGGTAGGCGGCGAGGAACGCCCGGACGCCGGCTTCGGCGTAGCGCTCGAGCTCGGCGTCCGTGTGCTGCGGGCTGCCGTGGAACATCGCCTTGTCCACCGGGATCCAGAGCAGCAGCCCCGAGAAGTGGTTCGCCGCGAGCAGCGCGTCGTCCACCGTGAGCACGCCTTGGTCGGCGAGTCGTCGGAAGGTGTCGGCGAGGGTGGCGAGCACCCGCTCGAAGCCCTGCTCGTACCAGGTGGCGCCCAGCTCCGGGAAGTTGTCGGCGTTGGCGATGATCAGCCGGCGCAGCTGGAGCACCTGCGGTCGGGTCAGGGTGGTGAGGAACTGCCGGGCGAGGGTGCCCAGGTTCTCCTCCAGGGCGGCCGGGTCGGCCGGGATGTCGGACACCAGGTCGATCATGGCCTCGATCCGGCCGGTCGTGGCGAGCACGGTCTCGGCGAACAGCTTCTCCTTGTCGGCGAAGTGCTTGTACACCGTCTGCTTCGACACGGCCGCGAGCTTGGCGATGTCGTCCATGCTCGTGCCCGCGTAGCCCTTGGCCATGAAGACCGTGGTCGCGGCTTCCATGATCGCCTGGTGCTTGCGGGCCGACCGGTTGCCGGGCTCGTTCGCTTCCAATCTCGTCTCCCTCCCCTTCTCGGCTTCTCGTTCTGGACGGAACAGTACTGGACAGTCCAGTTCCTCCTCCAGTACCGTACCGTCCAGTTCCGCAGTACTGGACAGTCCAGTTCTGGCGGCCTCACGTCCTTGGGGGGACTTCCATGGCTCAGCAGGCGATCGACACCGCTTCCACCTCTGCCACCACGTTCACCGGCCGACGCGCCCTGCTGGTCGGCGGCGCCCTGGCCGGCCCGTTGTTCCTCGGCCTCGGAGTGGCCCAGGGCCTCACCCGCCAGGGCTTCGACTTCTCCCGCAACGCCATCAGCCAGCTCGGCCTCGGCGACCTCGGCTGGATCCAGGTCGCGAGCTTCCTGCTCACCGGCCTGCTCCTGGCCGCCGGCGCCGTCGGCCTCCACCGCACCATCGGCGGTACCCCCGGCGGCACCTGGGCTCCGAGGCTGATCGCCGCCTTCGGGGCCTCCTTCCTCCTCGCCGGGGTCTTCAAGGCCGACCCCGGCGCGGGCTTCCCGGCCGGAACGCCGGACGGCCCCGGTGAGCTGAGCGGCCACGGCACCGTCCACCTGCTCAGCGGCACCCTCGGCTACCTGGCGCTCTGCCTCGCCTTCCTCGCCCTGGCCCGGCACTTCGCCGCGCGCGGCGAGCGCGGCTGGGCCCTCGCCCTCCGCATCGTCCCGGTCGGCGTCCTGGCCGGTTTCGCGGGCTCCGGCGCCACCGTCATCGCCTTCACCCTCGGCGCAGGCCTCGGCCTCCTCGCCCTCACCGCGGCGATCCTGCGGGCCGGCGCCCTTGTCGGTGCCGACCGCTAGCGTCGGAGCAGTGACGTCACCTCAGAACAGCTACGTTCAACCCGAGTAGAGAACAGGACACCCGCGCGATGACCACCCCCGTCAAAGGCCCCGCCAGCTACTTCCCCGCGATCGAGAAGAAGTACGGCCGCCCGGTCGAGGAGTGGCAGGGCCTGATCCGCAGCTCGCCGCTCACCAAGCACATGGAGCTCGTCGCCTGGCTCAAGGGTGAGCACGGCCTCGGCCACGGCCACGCCAACGCGCTCGTCGCCCACACCCTCGCCGAGCGCACGGCCGGCTGACCGGGTCGTTGCCTGCCGCCCGCTGCCTGCTGTCGTGTGACGTGGGGCGAGGTGGGTGCGGCTTCCGGGGATTCCCTTCGTCCGTGCACTACCTTTCGTGCTGCACTGCCACGCTCCGTGACCATTCGGCGTTCGGAGTTGTTCGGCATCCGCAGCGACCCGTCGCACGGAAGGCTCGCCGTGACCACCCAACTCCCGGCCACCATCGACGAAGTGATCTCCCGCATGGAGCAGATCGACCGCGAACTCGACCCGCACGACGGCGTCGCCTGCTTCAACCGGGTGTACCTGAAAGTCACCAAGCTGGTGAAGCAGCACGTCACCGAGGGCACCTTCAAGGACGGCGCCTTCCTGGAGCGGATGGACGTCATCTTCGCCGGGCACTACCTCCAGAACGTCGAGGCCGCCAAGGCCGGACGCCAGGTCGAGGGTTCCTGGCAGCCGCTGTTCGACGTGCGCGGCAACCGGGTCATCTGGCCGATCCAGTTCGCGCTGGCCGGGATGAACGCCCACATCAACCACGACCTCGCCCTCGCCGTCGTCGAGACCTGCCAGGAGCGCGGCACCGCGCCTGAGAACCCGCCGGTGCACGAGGACTTCGAGAAGGTCAACGACCTGCTCGCGAGCGTGGAGGCCGAGATCCGGGCCGAGTTCGAGTTGCAGCTCGTCAAGGTCGCCACCGCGCCCGCCGAGCAGCTCAAGCACGCGGTCAGCGCGTTCAGCATGTCCACCGCCCGCGAGGTCGCCTGGTTCAACGCCACCCAGCTGTGGAACGCGCGCAACAACCCGATGAAGTACCAGATCGTGCTCACCGGCATGGTCGGCTCGGTGAACGCCACCAGCAGGGTGATCCTCGTCCCGGTCATCCCGCCGCCGGCCGCCTGACGGGAGTGGTCGCTGCCCGCGGTCGCCGGGCGGTCCTCGGGGCGGAGGTGGAAAGGGGGTTGCGCGGAGGCGCCGCACCGCTGACGATCATGCGATGAGCACAGTGATCAGACGGGTACGGGCCGAGGAGTGGGAGCGGGTCAAGGAGCTCCGCCTCGCCGCGCTGCAGGACCCGGTCGCGGGCATCGCCTTCCTGGACACCTACGAGAACGCCGCCGCCAAGCCGGACGAGTTCTGGCAGGAGCGCACCGCCGGAGCCGCCGAGGGCGACGCGGTGCACCAGCTCGTCGCCGAGGCCGCGGACGGCCGCTGGCTCGGCAGCATGACCGTCCTGGTCGAGCGGCCCGGCGGGGACGGCGCCCTCGGCGGCGACGTCGTCAGCGTCCCGCAGACCCACGTCGTCGGGGTCTACGTCCGCCCCGAGGCGCGCGGCACCGGCCTGGCACACGAGTTGATCCGGGCCGCCCAGGACTGCTCCTGGGCGCTCACCGAGCCCCGGGTCCAGCGGGTCCGGCTGTTCGTCCACGAGGACAACGCCCGTGCCAAGGCGATGTACCTGCGGGCCGGCTTCCGCCGCTCCGGGGTCTCCGTGCCGGTGCCGGGGGACGCGACGCACCGGGAGATCGAGCTGGCGGTCGAGCGGGGCTGAGGTTCGCTGTCCGCCTGTCCGCCTGGCTGCCGCCCGCCGCCCGCCGTCAGCGGAAGTCGTCCGCGTGGTCCCGGACCCAGGAGCGGAAGCTGCGGGCCGGGCGGCCGAGCACCTGCTCGACCGTGTCCGTCACCCGTTCCGGTTCGCGGGTGAACGACTCCCAGGCCCGCAGCCGGGACTCCACGAAGGCCGCGTTGCCCCAGGCCGCCGTCAGCTGCTCGCGGGCCACCTCCGGCGCCAGCTCCTCCCAGCGGACCTCGGTGCCGAGCTCCTCGCCGATGATCCCCACCAGCGCGGCGTGGGTGAGCGACTCGGGGCCGGTGACCAGGTACTTCCTGCCGTCGTGCCCGTCCTCGGTGAGCGCCCGGACGGCCACGTCCGCGATGTCGCGTTCGTGGACCAGCGAGCGGCGCGCCCGCCCGTACGGCCAGCGGACCACGCCGGTGCGGACCTGGTCGGCCCAGCCGAGCGCGTTGCCCGCGAAGTCGATCGCGCGGACGAAGGTCCAGGCCGTGCCGGAGTGGCGGATCAGCCGCTCGATCTCCTGGTGGAAGATCACGGCCGGTTCGTCGTCCGCGAGGTCCGGTACGTCCGTCGAGAGGTAGACGACGCGCTCGGCGTGCTCGGCGATCAGCTCGACCACCCGCGGCTGTACCGGGATCCCGGGCCACATCAGGTAGACGGCGTCCACCCCGCCGTGCACCCCGCCGTCCAGCGCGGCCGTCAGGCTCTCCGGCTCCGCCAGGTCGCCCTCGACGACCTCCACCCCGGCGGGCAGCGCGGACGTGGCCCGGTTCCGCACCAACGCCCGTACCCCGTGCCCGCCTTCGACCAGTGAGGCCACCACGTGCCTGCCCACACTGCCGTTCGCGCCGATCACCAGAACCTTGGTCATGCCGGGCCCAACTGCCCGACCGGACCGGCCTATTCCCCTCGCGCGGCCCCGGACCACGAGCCGTCCGCTGCGGGAGAGTGGGTGATGACGACCCGGGTCTGTCAACACCGCTCCCCGGCCTCGACGCACCTGTGCGGCCCGACCATCGCACCGCCCGACCATCGCACCGCCCGACCGGTTGGCTTTCCGTGCGGGTTGCAGCGGTACGTCCGGCTGGACGGGCTGGACGGGCTGGACGCGATCTGGATCTCGCACCTGCACGCCGACCACCGCGCCGACCTACTCACCGCCTGCCACGGCGCGTTGTCCGCGGACGTGCGGCTCGCCGCGCCGATCCCGCTCCACGGTCCGCCCGGCATGCCGGCCTTCGCGCTCCGGGCGGAGGCCGACGGCCGTTCGATGGTCTACTCCGGCGACACCGCGCCCCGCGCCGCGCTCACCGGACTGGCCGCCGACGGCGACCTGTTGCTGTGCGAGGCGGAGGCGGTGGCCCGCGCCGCGTCCCGGTTCGCCGGCCCGGTCGGGCACGCCGATCCGGGAGCGGTGCTCACGGTCTGACGGGCCCGGCCGGATCGACCTGCCTGGTCGGTGCGAACGGTCAACCGCCCACCCGCGCGACGTACTTGCCGGTGGCCCGCCGCTCCTGCATCGCGTCGTGGGCGGCCGGTACGGCCTCCAGGTCCGCGAGCTCCGTGAGCGGCACGGTGAGGCCGCGGTGGGCCTGGAGGTCGAGGGTGGTGCGGATGGCCCGGGCGAGGCGTTCGGGTGCGGTGGCGGCGTAGCTGCGGTGGCTGAACCCGGTGACGGAGAGGTTGCCGCCCATCAGCCGGCCGAGCGGCGGCAGGTCGCCGAGTTCGCCGCCGCCCGCGTTGCCGAACAGGACGATCCGGCCGCCCGGCGCGGTGACGGCGAGGTCGAGGTCCAGGGCGGCGGTGCCGAGCGGGTCGAGCACGAGGTCGACGCCCCGGCCGTCGGTGGCGGTGCGGACGGCGTCGGCGAGCTTCTCGTCGCGGGCGAAGGCGTGGTGGTAGCCGAGTTCGACGGCGGCTGCGGCCTTCTCCGGGCGGCCGACCGTGCCGATCAGGGCGCCCCCGCCGCCGAGCAGCGGGACGAGCTGGGCGACGGCGCTGCCGATCCCGCCGCCGGCCGAGTGGACCAGGACGTTGTCCCCGTCGGTGAGCCGGCCCGCGTCGGTGAGCAGCAGGACGGCGGTGGCGAGGCCGAGCGGGGCGGCGGCGGCCGCGCTGAGCGCCAGCCCGTCCGGGACGGGGAGGGTCAGGACGGCGTCGGCGAGCACCACCTCGGCGAGTCCGCCGCCGACGGGTGCGGCCGCGACCCGGTCGCCGACGGCGAGCCCGGTGACGCCTTCGCCGAGCGCCCGGACCGTACCGGCGACCTCCTTGCCCGGCAGGTACGGCCACTCGGCGGTGTAGCCGCCGTCGCCGCGGCGGGCCATCACGTCCACGAAGTTCAGTCCGGCCCAGGCGACGTCGATCGTGACCTGGCCGGGGCCGGGTCGCGGTGCCTCGATCTGCTGGATCTCGGAGTTCTCGGCTCCACCGGGTGCGGTCATCACCAGTGCGCGCATGTCGGTCCCCCTCGACTACGATGTTCGACGAACGACGAAATTGCCGTGGCACAGTGGTACCACCGCGTTTCGGCGTTTGTCGAACATCGCAGATCAGAGGAGGTAGGAAGATGTCGCGCAGCACCCGCCGCCGGCCGGCGCTCGTCCACCCCGCGGTCGAGGAGATCGACCTGTACGACGTCCTCCACGCGCTCTCCGACCCCACCCGGATGACCATCGTCCGGGTTCTGCGCGCCGAACCCGAACGGGCCTGCGGCACCTTCCCGGTGGACGTCGCGCCCTCCACGCTCAGCCACCACTTCAAGGTGCTGCGCGAATCCGGTGTGATCAGCCAGCGCGAGGAGGCCAACCGCCGGTTCTCCGCGCTGCGGACGGTCGACCTCGAACGGCGCTTCCCCGGGCTGCTGGACACCGTCCTGGCCGCGCTCGCCCGCAATGAGCCCGGAGAAGAGCTCGGAGAGCAGCCCGGAGAAGAGCTCGGAGATGAGCCCGGTGCCGAACCGGCCTGGCACGGTTAGGAGTCAGGCGGCGGCCGCGCGGTGCCGGCGGTGGTACGAGACGGTGACCGCCGCCAGCAGCGGGCCCCAGGCGGCCGCGGGCAGGTAGAGGAAGCCGACCAGCAGGTGCCCCCGCGGCGTCATGTCCGGGTGCGACACCGTCCACCAGGCGAGGAACGGCGTCCAGAGCGCCGTCAGCCCGGCCGCACCCAGCGAGGCCGCCAGGACGACCCGGCGCGGGTTCACCGGCCGCCCGCCGAGGAGCGGGACCCAGCGCGGCGGCACCGTGCCCCACGGCCGGACCAGGCCCAGGGTGAGCAGCGCCAGCGCCTCGGTGAGCACGCTCAGGGTGAGCGGCCAGACCGCGTCCCGACCGGTGAAACCCACCGCGTGGTAGCCCGCGTCGGTGTACCCGCCGTGCCATCCGAGGGTCAGCCCGAGCCGCCACAGCCCGGCCGGCAGCGCGGTCACCGCGGCCGCGTGGGCGGCCCGGACCGCCCAGCGCGGCGGGGCGGGAACGGCCGCGGCGGCAGGAGCGGTGGAGTCGGGAGCGGCAGTGGTGCGGGGGGCGGTGGTCGGCTGCGGCGTCGTCATGGCCCCACCCTCCGGTGCGGGCCGGTGGTGCCGCGTCCGCTCGGCGGCGGGCTTGCGCCGGACCCCTCCCCCGGCTGGGGGAGGGGCGTCTCAGCCCTGCCGCAGCCCTACCGCAGCCCCGCCGCGGTCGCCGGTGGGTGGTCTCAGCGCAGCCGCGACGACGACAGGATCGACGCGAGGTGCGCCACCACCATCCCCCAGGTGATCACCGTGATCCCGGCGAGCGTCCACCGGGTGGCGTCCAGGTTGTGCAGTCCGGCGTCCACGGCGGCGGCCGCCAGCAGCACCAGCGAGGCCTCGATGCCGTTCGTCACCCGGTGGATCTTGAAGATCGAGGCGAGCCGACGGGCCGTCGCGATGCCCTGGGAACGCGGCTGGGTGGACTCCTCGTCCGCCGGCGCCTGCCCGCTGCGCGCCCGGGCCACGTCCACCAGGTCCGTCGAGGCTTTGAGCAGGACGACGCCCAGCGCGGCCGCCAGGCCCGCCGACACCCACAGCTCCGAGCCGCCGCGCGCCGCCCGTACACCCGCGCCGATCATCAGCGCGGCGTCCGCCAGGTAGGCGCCCAGCCGGTCCACGTACACCCCGGCCATGCTGAACTGGCGCTTCCAGCGCGCCACTTCGCCGTCCACGCAGTCGAACAGCAGGAACAGCTGGAACAGCACCGCCGCGAGCACCGCGCCGGTCAGGCCCGGGATCAGCAGGGCCGCGCCGCCGCCGACCCCGCACACCACCATCACCCAGGTCAGGGTGTTCGGCGAGACCGAGGTGCGCACCAGCTGACGGGTGGTCCGCAGCGAGAGCGCCCGCATGTAGAGCCGGCCCGCCCAGTGCTCACCGTTGCGGCTCTGCAACTTGGCCTGCGGCTGGCACACCTCGCGCAGCTCGGCGAGCGCCGGAGCAGCCACCATGACGACATCCCTCCACCTGTCCCGAAACGATCACCACAGGCTACGGCCTCCGGAGGGGGCGCCTGACCAGCCGGTACGCCCCCGGCGTCCGGGAAAACCGGTGGGCCGCCCGAACACCCCCGGGCTAGGCTTCGCGGGTTCACCGGAACCGGAGCCCCCGGGCCCGATCGCCCGTCCCCGCAAGCCCGTTGACGCCGTTCCGCGCGACGCCGCCCGGCGTGACGCGGTCCGGTGCGCGGCGCTCCGGCGCGGGGCGGAGCGGACGCGCCCCGAGGGCGGAACGAGGAGAGTCCAGCACCATGGTGACCACGGACACCGCCCCGCAGAGCCCCGAGCCGCAGGGTCCTGCCCCGCAGAGCCCCGACCTGGCCCGGCTCCTGGCCGGACACCGGCCGCAGGGCCCGGTCGAGACCGCCGACCACGCCAGGGCGACCGCCCTGGTCGCCGCCTCCGCCGACGCTGCTGCCGCCGCCGCCGCCTCCGACGACACCGACGCTGCCGATGCCGCCGACACCGACGCAGCCGATGCCGCCGACGTCTGGGACCGCGGCACCCCGCTGCACTTCACCGCCTCCGCGCTGATCGTCCACCCGCCCACCCGCCGGGTGCTGCTGCGCTGGCACGTCCGCCAACAGGCCTGGCTCCAGGTCGGCGGCCACGGCGACCCGGGGGAGAACCTCCCGCTGGACATCGCCCTGCGCGAGGGCCTGGAGGAGACCGGCCTCACTGACCTCACCCCCTGGCCCGACGCCACCCTCGTCCACCTTGCCGTGGTGCCCGTCCCGGCCTCACCCGTCGAACCCGCCCACGAGCACGCCGACCTGCGCTTCCTGCTCGCCACCGACCGCCCGGACGACGCCCGCCCGGAGAACCCGGCCTCCCCGCTGGAGTGGCTGAGCATCGAGGAAGCCCGGCAGCGGACCACCGAGGAGAACTTCCGCGAGACCCTCGACCGCGCCGCCCGCCTGCTCGGCTGAACCACGCCGCCCTCACCCAAGGACCCCACCCCTGATGCACACCGACCAGATCCTCATCTTCGACGCCGACGACACCCTCTGGGAGAACAACGTCCTCTTCGAGCGCGTCATCGACGGCTTCCTGGACTGGGCCGCCGCCCCGGAGGGCCGCGACGGCGCCCGGGCCCTGTTCGACCGGATCGAGGCCGCCAACGTGGCCGCCCTCGGCTACGGCGCCACCGTCTTCCGGCAGAGCCTCGCCGACTGCCTGCGGCAGCTGAACGGCGACCGCACCCCCACCGCGGCAGAGCTCGCCCGGATCGACGAGCTGCTCACCCCGCTCACCCGGCGCGGCGAGGTCGAACTGATCGCCGGCGTCGCCGACACCCTCGCCACCCTGGCCGGCCGCCACCGGCTCCTCCTGCTCACCAAGGGCGACCAGGAGGAGCAGCAGGCCAAGGTGACGGCCTCCACGATCGACCACCACTTCGGCGGGATCCACATCGTGGCCGAGAAGTCCGTCGACACCTACCGGCAGCTCACCGCCGAGCTCGGCCTCGACCCGGACCGCACCTGGATGATCGGCAACTCGCCCAAGTCCGACATCGCCCCCGCCCGCCGGGCCGGCCTGCGCACCGTCTTCATCCCGCACGAGCACACCTGGGTGCTGGAGCACGAGGACCTCGGCCCGGACGAGGCGACGCTGCAGCTCGCGACCTTCCCTGAGCTGCTGCGCCACTTCTGAGCGAACGCGCCGGCTCCAGACCTAGACCGCGAGCGCCGTCGCCGGGACCTGCCCCGTGCCGCGGTACAGCCAGGCCCGCTCGGAGGCCGACCACACGCTGGTGGTGAGCAGGTAGAGCGCGGCGGCCACCGGCACCAGCATCGCGAAGACCACCGACGCGAAGGACAGGTACGGCAGCAGCGCCGCCCCCGGCTGCGGGGTGGTCTGCGCGGCCGCCGCGCGCCGGGCCCGGCGGTAGTTGACGTACCCGACCGCCGCCAGCCCGGCGTACAGCAGGCCGAACACCGCGAACTGTCCGGCGCCCTGCGCGTTCCCGACGTGCAGGCCCAGCGGCACCCCGAACAGGGTGTGGTCCAGCAGGTCGTTCGGGGTGGTGAAGAGCCGGTACATCACCGAGAAGAACGGGATCTGCACCAGCATCGGCAGGCAGCCCGCGAACGGCGAGACCTGCTCCTCCCGGTACAGCTCCGCGAGCGCCTCGCGCGCCTTCTCCGGGTTCTTCTTGTGCTTCGCGTTCAGCGCGGCGACCTTCGGCGCCAGCTTCGAGCGGGCCTTCTCCCCACGCGCCGCCGCCCGCGCCAGCGGGTGCAGGCAGAGCCGCACGGCGAGCACGAACAGGACGATCGCCAGTGCCGTCGGCAGGGCGTGGGCGAGGGTGGCGACCGCGGCGTGGGCGACGGTGACGGCCGGGTCGAGAACAGACAGGACGGACATGGTGAAGCGAGCCCTCCGGGGTCTCAGAACATGAGTGATCGGCGGAGGACGGCCGCGAAGAAGGTACGGGCAGCCGCGGAAACGCGGGCACCGTACGGGAGAACTGCGGGACTACGCGGCCGCCGGGGCCGCTCCCGGCGCCCTGGGGCGTCGCCTGCCCCGGGCGTCCGGATCACGCTGCGGAAGGAACGCCGTACGGAACGCCCGGCGTCGCAGCACCCCGCTGCGCACCGCGGCCGGGGCCCGTGCCCCCAACAACCGCGCCCCGGCGAGGGCCCCCGCGACCGCCCCGGCCACCAGGACCATCGCCGCCACGGCGGCGACGGACGCGAGCCCGCCGCCCTCGGTCACCAACTGCCCGGTCAACACCCGGAGCAGGCCCAGCACCATCGCGACGAACTCCACGGCGGGCCCCCTCTCGATGTCTTCCCGGTTCCGGACGTTCAGCACGACGATCGTACGGCCCCGGAGGCTCCCGGCCTAGCCCGTTCCTGCCGGGGTTCTCGCTGCGCGGGGGTCTTCGACGCGCGGGGTCTTCGACGCGCGGGGTGTAGCCGTCGGTGCTACGCGGGGCTACCGTGGAAGACATGAGGACGATTACCCAGCGGGAGTTCCGGAACAACTCCGCCGCGGTGATGGACGCGGTGGAGGCCGGTGAGACCTTCCACATCACCAGGAACGGGGTCGAGGTCGCGGAGCTGCGGCCGGTGTCCGGGCGGCGGCGGCTCACGGCGGAGGAGCTGGTGGCGCGGCACGTGAAGTTGCCGCGGGTGGACTACCAGGAGATGCGCAAGGAGGCCGAGGAGTACTTCGGGCCCGAGGAGCTCGTCGGGGACGAGGGCGACGACCCGTTCGAGCGGCGGCGTGGCTGAGCGCCGGAGGGCGTCCCGGCGGCGGCCCGCCGGGGTGCTCGACACCTGTGTGTACATCGACCTGGCGCTGCTCAGCCCCGGGGACCTGCCCGCCGTGCCGGAGCTGACCGCGATCACCTTCGCCGAACTCCAGCAGGGCGTCTCGATGGCCCGCGACCCGATCAGCCGGGCGGCCCGGCTGGAGGTGCTCGGCGCGGCGATGGCCGACTTCGACCCGCTGCCCTTCGACGCGGCCGCCGCCGCCCGCTACGGGACCCTCGTCACCCTGACCATCGCCGCCGGACGGCAGCCGCGCCCGCGCCGGATCGACCTGATGATCGCCGCCGTCGCCTCCGCCCACGGGCTGCCGCTGTACACCCGCAACGTGGCGGACTTCCGGGGGCTGGGCTCGGCGGTGGAGGTCATCGGGGTGTGAGGGCGGCCGAGGCCGCCACGGCCTCGGCCTGCCGCATCCGCCGCGCCCGCCGCCGCCGGGAGGTGGTCAACCCAGCCGGATCGTGCGGCCGGTGGCCGCGGAGGTGCGGGCGGCCTCCAGGACGGTGAGGGTGGCCACCGCGTCGCGCGGGTCGACCGGGGGCGGGGTGCCGGGGGTGGCCAGGGCGGCGGCGATGCCGGCGTAGAAGGCGGGGTAGTCGCCCGGGTCGGTGGGCAGGGAGATCTCGGACCCGTCGCTGCCCAGGGTGCCGTGGTGCTCGGGCAGGTCGGCGCCCCACGGGTGGGTACCGTCCGGGCGGCGGCCCGACCGCAGGTCGGCCTCCTGCGGGTCCATGCCGTGCTTGACGTACCCGGCGGTGTCGCCGAGGACCCGCAGCCGGGGGCCGATCAGCGGGGTGATGGCGCTGGTCCACAGGTGCGAGCGGGTGCCGCAGGCGTGGGTCAGGGCGACGAAGGCGTCGTCGTCCACCACCGCGCCGTCCCGCCGCACGTCGATCTCCGCGTAGACCGTCTCGACCGGCCCGAACAGGGTGAGCGCCTGGTCGACCAGGTGACTGCCCAGGTCGTACAGGGTGCCGCCGACCTCGGCCGGGTCGGCGAGCTCGCGCCAGCCCGGCTTGGGCTTCGGGCGGAACCGCTCGAACCGGGACTCGAAGCGGTGCACCCGGCCGAGCGCGCCGCCGCGCACCAGTCGGCTCGCGGTGAGGAAGTCGCCGTCCCAGCGCCGGTTCTGGAACACCGACAGCAGGACGCCCCGCTCCTCGGCCAGCCGGCACAGCTCCAGCGCCTCCGCGGCGGTGCCGGCCAGCGGCTTGTCCACCACGGTGGCCAGGCCGGCCCGCAGGGCGGCGCGGGCCAGCGGGGCGTGGGTGCGGTTGGGCGAGGCGACGACCACCAGGTCCAGCGCGTCCGGGTCGGCGAGCAGCTGCTCGGGGGTGTCGACGGCGCGGGCGTCCGGGTGCTCGCGGCGCAGCTGCTCCCGGCGCTCCGGGTTGGCGGTGACCACGGCGTCCAGCCGCAGCCCGGGCGTGGTGGCGATGAGCGGGGCGTGGAAGGCGGAGCCGGCCAGGCCGTAGCCGATCAGGCCGACGCGGAGGGGGCGGGGGGCGGTCAGCGGGTTCATACGGCCCACTCAATCACGGGGTGCCCCTTTGCTCCCGGTTTCCCGGTTCCCCGCTGCTCCCCGCTGCTCCCGCTGCCCGTCCGTCGGCCGTCGCGTCCCGTTGGACGGGACGTTCTGTCCCCTGCCATCCGTGCGGATTAGGCTGTGGCGCGTCAGGGCCCCACCGCAAGACTTGCAACATTCCGGGAGACACGCACGTGGCAGACCGCAAGCCCATCGAGTCCTGGCTGACCGACATGGACGGTGTCCTCATCCACGAGGGCACGCCGATCCCCGGGGCGGAGGAGTTCCTCCGCCGGCTGCGGGAGTCCGGCAAGCCCTTCCTCGTCCTCACCAACAACTCCATCTACACCCCGCGCGACCTGAGCGCCCGGCTGGCCGGGATGGGCCTGGAGGTGCCGGAGGAGTGCATCTGGACCTCGGCCCTGGCCACCGCCAAGTTCCTCAAGAGCCAGCGCCCGAACGGCACCGCGTACGTGATCGGCGAGGCCGGCCTCACCACGGCGCTCTACCAGGCCGGGTACGTGCTGACCGACAACAACCCGGACTACGTCGTGCTCGGCGAGACCCGGACCTACTCCTTCGAGGCGCTGACCAAGGCGATCCGCCTGATCAACGCGGGCGCCCGGTTCATCTGCACCAACCCGGACGAGACCGGCCCCTCCACCGAGGGCGTGCTGCCGGCCACCGGCTCGGTCGCGGCCCTGATCACCAAGGCCACCGGCGTGGACCCGTACTTCGTCGGCAAGCCCAACCCGCTGATGATGCGCGAGGCGCTCAACACCGCCGGCGCCCACTCGGAGACCGCCGTGATGATCGGCGACCGGATGGACACCGACATCGTCGCGGGCATGGAGGCCGGCATGGAGACCATCCTGGTGCTCACCGGCCTGACCTCCGCCGGCGACGTGGAGCGCTTCCCGTACCGGCCGACCCGGGTGGTCACGTCGATCGCGGACCTGGTCGAGCTGGTCTAACCTCTGCGGTGCAGTCGCGAGCCCCGCCCCGGCCGAGCGCCGGGGCGGGGCTCGTTCCGTACGCGTGGGGAGGACCGGGCGGATGAGCACGGCGGGGGAAACGACGGCCGGGGGCACGGCCGGGGGTACAGCCGGGGAGTTCGAGGCCGGGGAGGAGCGGGAGAAGCGGGTCACCTGGGCGGAGCTGTACTTCGACCTGGTCTTCGTCTTCGCGATCACCCAGGTCTCCGGACTGCTGCACCACCAGCACGACCTGACCGGTCTGGTCCGGGCCCTGGTGGTGTTCGTGCCGGTGTACTGGTGCTGGGTCGGCACCACCGTGCAGGCCAACATCCGCGACGTGGACAACCCGCGCGACCGCCTGGGCATCCTGCTGGTCGGACTGGCCGGCCTGTTCATGGCGCTCGCCGTCCCGGGCGCGTACGGCGGCCGGGGCGTGCTGCTGGGCGCCGCGTACTGGCTGGCCCGGGTGGTGCTGCTGCTCCTGCTGGTGCGCGTCCCGGGGGTGTGGCGCGGTCCGTACGGGGCGGGCGTGCTGGTCAGCGGACCGCTGCTGCTGGCCGGCGGGCTGCTGCCGGACGGGCCGCGGCTGGTGCTGTGGGCGGCGGCCGCGCTCTGCGACCTGGCCGCACCGCTGGTGTTCCGGCGGCGGCTCGCCAAGGTGGCCTACCACCCGTCGCACATGCCGGAGCGGTTCGCGCTGTTCCTGCTGGTGGCGCTCGGCGAATCGGTGGTCGGGATCGGCGGCTCGGCCGCCGCAGCCCGGCTGGACGCTGCCGAACTGGCCGCCGTGGCAGCCGCGTTCACCATCTCGGCCGGGCTGTGGTGGCAGTACTTCGTGTTCGCGGCGGACGCGATGCGGCACGCCGTGGAGGTCGCCGACTCCCGGCGGGACGTGATCCGGCGGGTCTTCCAGTACGGGCACCTGGCCCTGGCGGCCGGGGTGATCGGGGTCGCGGTCGGCTTCGCGGAGACGGTCGCGGACCCGTGGCGGGCGCTCGGCGCCGGACCGGTGGGGCTGCTCTACGGCGGCTGCGGGCTGTACCTGCTGACCTTCGGGTACACCCGCTGGATGATGTTCCGGCTGGTCTCGACCACCCGGATCGTCGCGGCGGTGGTGGTGCTGGGGCTGCTGCCCGCGATGGTGCGGCTGCCGGCCCTGGTGGTGCTGGTGGTGCTGGCCGTGCTGCTGGTGGCGCTCAACGGGGTGGAGCACGTGCGGGTGGGGCGGGCGGCCGCGGGCGGCGCTGCGGCCCCGGTTTCCCCCTCGGACCCGGCCTCCCCCTCGGACCCGGCCACTGCTTCGGGTTCGGCCGCCGCGACGGTGTCCGCCCCGGCGCCCGTGGAGTGAGTTGTCGGTGGGGCTGTGTAGCGTTCGGGGTGTAAGAGGGCGGGCGGCGCAGCAGCCGCGGTGTGGGAGGTAGATGTCGTGACGGACACGGTCGAGGCGGGCGTGGTCGAGGCCGGCGAGGGCGGCGGGCTGGAGCTGCCCGAGTCCTGGCGCGCGGTGCTCGGTGCCGAGACGGAGAAGCCGTACTTCGCGGAGCTGGCGGCCTTCGTGGCGGCCCAGCGCGCGGAGCACGAGGTGTTCCCGCCGAGCGGCCAGGAGTTCGCCGCGCTGCAGGCCACTCCGTACGAGAAGGTCCGGGTGCTGGTCCTCGGCCAGGACCCGTACCACGACAACGGCCAGGCCCACGGCATGAGCTTCTCGGTGCTGCCCGGGACGAAGACGCCGCCCTCGCTGCGCAACATCTTCAAGGAGCTGGACGCCGACCTCGGCATCCCGGCCCCCGACAACGGCTACCTGATGCACTGGGCCGAGCAGGGCGTGCTGCTGCTCAACGCGGTGCTCACGGTCCGCGCCCACGAGGCCAACTCGCACAAGGCGAAGGGCTGGGAGAAGTTCACCGACGCGGTGATCAAGGCGGTGAGCGAGCGCGAGGAGCCGGTGGTCTTCGTGCTGTGGGGCAACTACGCCAAGAAGAAGCTGCCGCTGATCGACACCGAGAAGCACGTGGTGGTCCAGGGCGCGCACCCGTCGCCGCTGTCCGCCAAGCTGTTCTTCGGCAGCCGCCCGTTCTCGCAGATCGACTCGGCGCTGGACGGCTTCGGCGGCGAGCCGATCGACTGGCGGGTGCCGGACCTCAAGCAGGGCTGACGCACGATCGTGCCGTAGGCGGCCGTGGCCGGGCGGGGTTCGGATTCCCGTCCGCCCACGGCCACTTGTCGTTCACCGGTGGCGGCCGTCGGCCGGGGCCGGGTGTGCTTAGCTGGTGGCGACCGGTCGCCGGACCGGTTCGACGGGGGTGGGAGTCGGCTCGGAGGGGCGGTACGTGCGCGGGGTGGGACGGGCAGGAACGATGCGGTGGGTCGGGCTGGCGGCGGGTCTGGCGCTGCTGGCGGTCGCCGGGTGCGGTAGCGGGGGCGGGGTGAACGGACCCGGAGCCTCCGCGGTGTCCGGGGCATCCGGAGCGCCCGGGGCCCCCGGAGGCTCCGCCGGGACTCCGGCGGCCGGCGCCACGGGCCTCAACCAGCTTCCCGGGCAGGCCTTCTACGTCTCCGACCGCACCAACGCCGCCCAGCAGGTCGCGGCGCTGCGCGGCCAGGGCCGTGCGGCCGAGGCCGACACCCTGCTGCGGATCGCCGCCCAGCCCTCCTCCCAGTGGCTCGGTGAACAGAGCGCCCGGGAGATCGCCGACCAGGTGAGCCGCCGGGCCACCGAGGCGGGCCGGACGGCCGTCTTCGTCGCGTACGACATCCCGCACCGGGACTGCGGCCAGTACTCGGCCGGCGGCGCCGCCGACGCGGCCGCGTACCGTTCCTGGATCACCGGCGTCGCCGGGGCCCTCGGCGACCGCAAGGCCTGGGTGGTGCTGGAGCCGGACGCCGTCGCCCACACCCTGGACACCTGCGGGATCAAGGGCGACCTGGCCGCCGAGCGGTACGGCCTGCTGGCCTTCGCCGTGCAGGAGTTGAAGAAGCGTCCGAACGTCCGGGTCTACCTGGACGCGGGCAACCCGGGCTGGGCCCAGGACCCGGACGAGATGGCCGCGGCGCTGCGCAAGTCCGGCATCGCGGCGGCGGACGGCTTCGCCGTCAACGTCGCCAACTTCTACCCGACCGACCGGAACGCGGACTACGGCAACCGGCTCTCCGCCGCCCTCGGCGGCAAGCACTTCGTCATCGACACCAGCCGCAGCGGCAACGGCTCGGCGGGCGCCGAGTCCTGGTGCAACCCGCCCGGCCGGGCCCTCGGCGAGGCGCCGACCACCGAGACCGGGCGGTCCGGGGTCGACGCCTACCTGTGGATCAAGAACCCGGGGGAGTCGGACGGCGAGTGCGGCCGCGGCGAGCCCCGGGCGGGCGAGTTCTGGCTGCCGTACGCGCTCGGGCTGGCGCAGGCGGCGCGCTGAGCGGAGCCGCGCGCCCGGCCCGGTCCGGCGGCGCCCGGCGCGGGCTGTCCGCTCAGCCGCCGACCTGGACCCAGCGGGCGACCGACGGGGTGCCGGCCGCGTCCGTCAGGAACAGCATGTACCAGCCGGGCGGCAGCAGGTTCGGGTTGCCCGGGAGGGTGAGCGAGAGCCCGTCGGCGGTGCGTCCGGTGATGTCCAGCGCGACCGAGCGCTGCTCGACGTCGGTCACGTGGGTCACCGAACTGGGCCGGATCAGCTTGGCGGTGGTCACCGCGTCCGGCCGGGCGGTGCCGATCCGGACGGTGCCGCCGAGCTTCGCCGCCGCGGGCGCGGCCGTCACCTCGGGGCGGTCGCCGTGGTACAGGTACGGCGGGGTGTAGATCTCGATGCGCTGCTCGAAGCCGCCGGGCTGGGTCTCGGCCTTGTCGGCGAACAGCGGGTTGGAGCCCAGGACGGCGACCCGGCCGTCCGGCAGCAGCAGCGCCTCGGAGTGGTAGTCGCGGCCGACGGTGGGCTCGGCGGCGGTGCTGAACGTCCGGGAGTCCGGGTGGTACACCTGGGCCTTGAGCAGGTCGCTGTCGCCCCGGCCGCGGTAGCCGCTGGAGCCGCCGGTGGTGAACACGGTGTCGTCCGGGAGGACCACGCTGTTGAGGTAGCGGGTCCCGCCGGCCGGCAGGTCCGGGCCCGGGACGAAGGCGGGCTCGGGCGCGGACAGGTCGACGATGTCCGTGCGGGCCGTGGACAGCGGGGACTCTCCCACCCCGCCGCCGCCCAGCACCATGACCTTCTGGGCCTGCGCGGGCGGCAGCAGCACCGAGGCGGAGGTCTCGGTCAGGTTCGGGTCGCGCAGGCCGGGGACGGGCCGGAAGCCGTTGGTCGAGAGGTCCCAGAGGCCCGGCTCGCGGCCCTTGTCGGCGGGGCCGTAGCCCGCGTTGGAACCGGAGTAGAAGAGCTTGCCGCTCGCGGTCAGGAAGATCGACGGGTAGGTCGGGAAGTAGCGGTCGGGGGCCTTGGCCCAGGTCCTGGACTTGGGGTCGTAGACCTCGTTGTCGTTGCCGTTGAGGATCAGCCCGGTGTCGTCCAGGCCGGAGACGGTGACCACCCGGCCGTCGCCCAGCCCGGTCAGGGTCGGGTACCAGCGGGCGTGCGCCATGTCGGTGACCTGCTCGTAGAGCTCGGTGTCCGGGTTGAACTCGAAGGCGGAGCGGATGCCCTGGTAGTCCTGCTTGTCCAGGGTCAGCTTCTCGCTCTGCCCGTACAGGTTGTGGGCGTCGACGCCGGTCAGCCCCTTGATCCGGTACTGGGCGGGGGAGTCGCTCACGTAGTCCCGGCCCTCGCCGACCGCCTCGACGAACACGTGCTGCTCGCCGGCCGTGACGACGGTCTGCTTCCCGGCACCGGTCTTGGTCGCGGCGGGGACGGTCACCTGGACGGTGCTGGCGTACTCCCGGCCGTTCGGGGCGACGAACACGGTGCCCTTGGGGAAGGTGCGGTCGCGCTCCGGGCTCTCGTTGCGCACCCGCATCACGCCTGCCGCCTTCTTCACCGCGCCGTCCAGCTTCTCGTACCGCTGGGTGCCGCCGGCCACCAGCACCCGGCCGTCCGGGAGGGAGGCGTGGCCGCCGCAGAACATGTCGGCGGGGGTGGGTATCAACTTGTAGCTGTTCTTCGCCGGATCCCAGAGCAGGCTCTTGAAGGTGCCCGCGTTGAACTGCTTCTCGTCGTTGCCGGAACCGGCCACGATCAGCACCTTGCCGGTGCGCAGCAGGGTGGCGTGGACGGCGTTGACCCGGAACGCGGCGGGCAGCGACAGGGTCTGCCAGTGGCCGTACTGCGCCTTGTACTCGGGGCGGTTGATCACGTACTGGTGGTACTGGTCGCCGGCGAAGCCGAGGACGGCCGGGGCGTTCATCCCGGCGACGGTCAGCGCGACGGTGCTGCCGAGGGCGAAGCGCTTGGTGCGGCCGGTCTTGTGGATCTTCACGGTGGGTGGTCCCCTCAGGAGGCGGGCGGGTCGGGGGCGGGGCGGCTCAGCGGGTGGGTGTGCTCTCGGCGCTCTCGGGGCTCTCGACGTGGTCGGCCCTCTCGACGCGGTCGGGCGCCGGGTCGTCGGGCCGGACGAGGCGGAGCGTGACCGTCGGGGCGTCGGGCGCGGGCGCTCGGAGGGTGAGGGTCGGGCTGTCGAGCGCGTCGGGCCGGGGTGGCGCCGGTGCCGCTGCCCCTGCCCCTGCTGCTGCCGCCGGTCCGGTGCGGCCGAGGGCGTGGCGCGGGCGGCGCTTCTCCAGCAGGACCTTGGGGGCCGCCGTCGGGTCGCCGGTCACGGTCAGGGTGGCGGTGGGACGGGTGCGCAGCCGGCGGACGGCGTCGCCCGCCGAGATCAGCAGCGGCAGTACGGTCAGCCCCAGGGCGATGCAGGCCCAGGTGCGCATCGCCACGTGGTCGTAGCCGGTGTGGAAGGACGCGGCGACGGCGCCGCCGAACACCACCGCCCAGAACAGGTGGTAGCGGAAGGTGCCGAGCCGGTCGGCGCTGGCCTCCCGGCCCTTGGGCGTCACCACGAAGCCGCCGCGGCGGCGCACCAGCGTCTGGAGCAGCGAGGCCGCGTACACCGGGCCGCAGAGCGCCGACATCACCATGCCCGCGACCCCGGAGGATCCGGCCGGCTCGTGCGGGCTCACGTTGTGCTTGCGGTTCCAGGTGTAGAGCAGGAGCTGGAGCGCGGCGGCGTCGCTGTAGAGCATCATCCAGAGCTCCGAGGAGACGTGCACGCCGGAGGCGCCGAAGCCCAGGTAGAGCACGCTGGACACCCCGCCGAGCAGCCAGGTGAGCGCCGCCATCGGGTAGAAGCCCACCATCAGCGTGTAGTTGAGCAGCCGGCCGGGCGACAGCCGCCAGAGCACCCGCCAGTACTGGGTGAGCAGGGTCTCGTAGGTGCCGCGGCTCCAGCGCAGTTGCTGGGAGAAGAAGTCGGTCCAGGAGGACGGGCCCTCGCCGACGGCGAGGACGTCCGGGGTGTACACGGACTTCCAGTTCTCCCCGGTCTTCGGGTTCCGGTTGCGGTGGAACTCCAGACCGGTCGCCATGTCCTCCGTGACGGAGTCGTACAACCCGCCGATCGACCGGAGCGCGTGGATTCGGACGGCGTTGTTGGTGCCGACGAACATCGGTGCGCCGTAACGGTTTCCGGCGCGCTGGATGAGTGCGTGGAAGAGGTACTGCTGGCTCTCGGAGAATTTGGTGACGGCCGAACCCGAGCTGCGGTAGTTCCCGTACACCTGAGGTCCGACCACGAATGCCACGTCCGGATCGCGGAAGTAGCCGAGCATGCGCTCGCAGAAGTCGGGCAGCGGCACGTGGTCGGTGTCGACGGACACCCAGAAGTCGTAGTCGTCGCCGTGGGCCTGGAGCCAGGCGTTGTAGTTGCCGTGCTTCGACCGGGCGCGGAACCGCCCCTTCGGCCGGTTCCAGTGCGGCCGGCCGGAACGGGTGAAGTGGTGGACGCCCAGCTCGGTGCAGAGGGCGCGCATTGCAGGATCGTTTCCCTCGTCCAACAGCCAGACGTCGTACGGTCCTTCGTGCCGGACGTCGCGCGCCGCCACCAGCGTGGCCCGCACCATCTCCGGCGGCTCCTTGCCGGGCACGCAGGTGGTGAGGAACGCGACCCGGGTGCCGGACTCCGGCGTCACCGGTATCGGGTCCCGGGCCACCAGGGTGGCGTGGGTGTTGGACACCACGTTGACCAGCCGGAACAGCTCGACCACCGCGATGATGCCGATCATCACCTTGTCCCCGAGCAGCACCAGGACATCGGTCTCGTCCGGGCGTTCCGGCCAGTGCTCCGGCAGCAGCAGCCAGACCAGCAGGACCACCTCCACCAGCGGGGCCGCCACCAGCAGCAGGGCGGCCCGTAACCGGTGCGGATCGTGCCGCAGCAGGCTCCGGTACTGGACCCGGTACGGGGTGTTCGGCCGCGCGCCCTCGTCCGTACCCGGCTGCGCGGCTGCGGACGCCCGCGCACCGTCCGGCTCCGGCCGGTACACGCCGCCACCGAGCTCCCGGTCCTCGTCCGGATCGACGGCCGGGCCCGCCAGACGGCTGAAATGGCCGTAGTCGTACGGCGCTTCGGGCACCGGCTCGGTGCGCAGCGCGGCCTCGTCGAGCTGCCCCGCGCCCCGGCGGCGGCTTCGGCCCGATCGGTCCTCGCGGGCCGTTCCGGCGCCCCTCCGTCGCGTGGACGGGTCGGTCATGACGTGCTCCCCCCGGAGTTCTGCGGCTTGCTGTGCTCGGCGGCGCTCGCCTTGCCCCGGAGCCGCCCGGGCAGAACGCGATACCGGGAATCCCGTACCGGGAACCCGATACGTGGAGTGTGTGCGACCGGATCGGTTGCGGGCCGGCACGACGGCTTCGAATGCGGGATCCCGGCGCACCGTCCAGCTTCCCCACCGGGCGTGACGGGATCCGTGGCTTGCTCAACTCTCCTGGAGCGTAACGCCGATCGCAACAGTTCCACACGACGATCGCTGCTCAGGCGTCAAGATGCCACGATTCCCGGCCACGGTGGCTCGCGATGGTGCTAATGCGGGGGAATTCGGCACGACGGTGAGTGGACGGTGCCACAGCGGGTATGCGAACGGCCGGACCGCCGAGAGGAGTTGTCGTCCCAGGTGCGGTCCGCCCGGGTGCGGAGGCCGGGCCGGGCCACCCGGGGGACGGCGGCGGGCCCGCGGTATGTCGACCGGAGCCACAGCGGGGTGCGTCGCTGCGTCGCCCGGCCACATGTCGCCGGTCCCACCGCACACCTACGGTTCCGACATCCACCCTGCGGGCGCCCGGCCCGCCCCACCGGAGGTACTCCCGCGTGAGCCAGTTCCCCTTGCAGCCCGAGGAGTCGACCGTCCCCGTACCCGGCGGGGACCTGGCCGTCCTGCGCTGGCCCGCCGACCGGCCGGGGGCCCCGACGGTCGTGGCGGTGCACGGGATCACCGCCAACGGCCTCGCCTGGTACGAGGTCGCCCGCCGGCTCGCCGGGCGGGTCACCCTGCTCGCGCCCGACCTGCGGGGGCGCGGCGCCAGCCGGTCGGTCGCCGGACCGTACGGGCTGGCCCGGCACTCCGACGACGTGGCCGCGCTGATCACCGGCCTCGGTGCCGGACCCGTCACGGTGGTCGGCCACTCGATGGGCGCCTGGGTCACCGCCCTGGCCGCCGTCCGGCACCCCGGACTCGTCCGCCGGGTCCTGCTGGTGGACGGTGCGCTGAGCTTCCCGCTCCCCGAGGGCGTCCGCGAGGAGGACGCCCTGGCCGGGGTGCTCGGCCCCGCGTTGGCCCGGCTGTCGATGACCTTCCCGGACCGCGCCGCCTACCGGGAGTTCTGGCAGCGCCACCCGGCCTTCGGCGGCGGCTGGTCCGACGGCGTCGACGCCTACACCCAGCGCGACCTGGTCGGCGCCGAGCCCGAACTGCGCTCCTCCTGCGTCCTGGAGGCCGTACAGACCGACGGCGCCCAGGTCCTGCTGGACGGCGAGGCGGCCGGGGCCGTGCACCGGCTGCCCTGCCCGGCCGAACTGCTCTGGGCGGAACGCGGCCTGCTCGACGAGCCGCAGGGCCTCTACGACCGGCAGCGGATCGGACTGTCCGGGCTGGACCGGGAACGGGTGCCGGCCTCGCCCGTGCCGGACACCAACCACTACTCGATCCTCTGGGGCGGGGCCGGGGCCGGGCTCATCGCCCGCAAGCTGCTCGCGGACGTCCCCGCGGCCGGCTAGGGCCTGTCCGGCGGATCTTGCCAGGCGCGCGACGCCGGGCATCCCGCCTGGACGCACGCCCGAATCGCCCAAGTACGTCCAGTACGAGGCCGACTCGGGCGCACGCCCAGCCGGGCGCCCAACGCCGCGCGCTGATCTGCCAAGATCCGCCGGACAGGCCCTAGGCCCGGAGGGACGTCCTGCCGCCCGGGTCCGGCCCGGCCCGGCCCGTCAGCCCGCCGCGCCGAGGAAGCTCTCCCAGCCGCCGGACGGCGCCTGGCCGACGTTGAGGGTGCGCAGCTTGCGCAGGGTCGACTGGTCCTGCACCTCCAGCCATTCGACCAGCTGCTTGAAGGAGACCAGCCGGACGTCGGGCTTGCCCGCGATCGACTTGAGGGCCTCCTCGACGGCGTCCATGTAGATGCCGCCGTTCCACTGCTCGAAGTGGTTGCCGACGAAGAACGGCGCGCGGTTGCTGTTGTAGGCGCGGTCGAACCCGGCCAGGTAGGAGTTGGTCGCCTGGGTGCGCCAGTCGTTGTACTTGGACGGGTCGCCCTTGGTGCTGCCGCTGGACTGGTTGGCCAGGATGTTGTAGTCCATCGACAGGACCTGGAAGGTGTGTCCGGGGAAGGGTATGGACTGGAGCGGGAAGTCCCAGATCTTGCCGTCCTGCACCTTCTGCGGCCATATCTGCAGCCCGCCGGAGGAGCTCGCGTCGTACTTCCAGCCCAGCTTCGCGATGGTCGGCAGCAGCGCCTTCTGGCCCTCCAGGCACGGGGTGCGGCCGCCGATGAGCTCCTTCTTGTAGTCGAAGGGCAGCGGGTCGACGTCGGTGAAGCCGGTGTTGGTCCGCCACTGGGTGACGAAGGAGACCGCCTGGTCGATCTCGCTCTGCCAGTCGTCCGGGGTCCACATGTTGACCCCGTTCTTGTCCGGGCGGCTGGAGCAGAAGTGCCCGTTGAAGTGGGTGCCTATCTCGTGCCCGGCGAGCCAGGCCTGGCTGATCAGCTTGAGGGTGCTCTTGACCGCGCCGTCCGACAGGTACGGGATGTCGGAGGCGCCGACCGCGTGCTTCGGCGGGTGGTACAGCTGCGACTTGCCCTTGGGCAGGGCGTAGATGCCGGAGAGGAAGAAGGTCATGGTGGCCTTGTACTGCTCCGCCAGCTTGAGGAAGCGGGGGAACTGGCCGTCGTCGGTGCCGCCCGCGCCGTCCCAGGAGAAGACCACGAACTGCGGCGGGCGCTCGCCCGGCTTGAGCTTCTCGGGCTTGGGCTGGTTCGGCTGCGGACCGGTGTCCGCGTTGGACCCGTCGCCGATCGGGGCGCCCTTGGGCACCACCGCCTGGGTCGGGTCGGTGGTGCCGCTCTGGCCGGCGTTGGCGTTGCCGCCGGAGGAAGGTGAGCTGGAGTTCTGCCCCGAACCGGATCCGCCGCTGGAACAGGCCGAGACCGCGCCGAGGGCCGCGGTCGCGGCGGTCGCACTGAGCACCGTCCTGCGCGAGATGCTGGTCATGGTCTCCCCTGGGTGCCGATCGGCCGGTGGTGAGGGCGGTCCGGGCCGCACCGGTCAAATCGGGCAATTGATGAATATTCCGCCGTTAGCATGTCATGTCGCCGCAGCGGCTTCCAAGGTCGCCGGGCTCCGACGACAGTGAACACGCCGGGGGCGCCCGGCCGGGCTGCAGGAATTCGTCGTCTGTTGCGGTCCTGTGACGCTTCGCATCGCGTGCCGTCACGGGAGTACGGTACCGCCGCTCGGCCGACACCGGTCAGAGTTCGTCAGCGCTCGTCGGGGGCTTCGCCCGGAAGGGACAATTGTGCTCCTGGCAGCCCCCCGCGGCCCGGCCATGCCCCGGCCATGGCTCGGCCCGGCCCGGGCGCGTCCGCACGTCGTCGGACGCCACCGGTCGTTCCGGGAACGGCTCAGAGCACGGCCAGCCGCCGGTGGCGGCGCACTACCCGCGCGATCGCGGTGCTGACGGCGGTGGCCGCCGCGCAGGAGACCGCCAGGCTCAGCCAGGCGGTGTTGAACCAGTGGCTGTTCAGCCAGCCCAGCGTCACGATGTACGCGGCCCAGACCAGCGCCGCCAGCGCCGACCAGTGCAGGAAGCGGTGCGGGTGGGCGGGGGAGTGGCCGATGGCCAGGTCCAGGACGGTCCGCCCGGCCGGCACGAACCGTGCGACCACCACCATCGCGGCCGCCCCGGCGTGCGGGCGTTCGAGCAGCGACTGCTGGACCCTGGTCACGCTGGCCGCCAGTTTCGGGCGCCGGGCGAGCCGGCGCTGCAGCAGCGGGGCCCCGCGCCGGGCCAGGTGGAGCAGGAGGACGTCCCCCAGGAAGGAGGCCACCGCCACGCCCAGGCCGAGCAGCACCGGGGCGCCGTTGATCTGAGCCGTCTTGAGCACGGCCAGGATGACCAGCGTGCCGCTCGGGATGAAGGGGAGCAGCGCGTCGCCGAGTACGGCGAAGAGCGCAAGGGCGCAGATCCACGAGGATCCGATCGCCGCCACGAAGTTCAAGGCCCTACTCCCTCCACGCCGCCCTGGTGGAGCAGGTGGCTCTGGGGCCAACGCTAGCGCCTCGACTTTTCATGCCATGAAGCACCCCGGTGCGCCGGAGGTCACAGTGGACGGCCACGGCCTGCGGATCCCGTCCCGGAGAACGGTCCCCGACGTGCTCGAATCTCATTCGAATCTCATCCGGGCCGTCCCGGCACCGCCCTCGGACCACGCCGGACATCCGACGGTCGGTACGGGAACAGCGAGCCCCCGGCCGTGGTTGACGCCGGTCGGCAGCGACCGCCGGGCCGTCCGGGACCCGCGGTCGCCGATGACGCCCGGCTCGGAGCAGAGCCGGACCACGACAGCCAGGAGGCGGACGGCATGACCACCGAGGACCAGCACGAGCACGGAACCGGGCCCGCGGCCGACGAGGCGATCCGGGGCACCGCCCGCGGCACGGCTCCCGCTCCGCTCTCGATCCTCGACCTGGCCACCGTCGGCGTCGGTCACACACCCAGCGAGGCCCTGGCCGCCACCACCGAACTGGCCCGCCGCGCCGAGCAGTGGGGCTACCACCGCTTCTGGGTCGCCGAGCACCACGGCATGCCCGGAGTGGCCAGCTCCACCCCGGCCGTCCTGCTCGCCCACCTCGGGGCCAACACCACCACGCTGCGCCTCGGTTCGGGCGGTGTCATGCTGCCCAACCACGCCCCGCTGGCCATCGCCGAACAGTTCGGCCTGCTGGAGGCCCTGCACCCCGGCCGGATCGACCTCGGCCTCGGCCGCGCCCCCGGCACCGACCAGGCCACCGCCCGGGCGCTGCGCCGCGGCGTCTCCGAGGGCGCGGACGACTTCCCGCTCCAGCTCTCCGAGCTGACCCACTTCCTCGACGGGGACTTCCCCTCCGGCCACCCCTACGAGCGGCTGACCGCCGTGCCCAAGGGCGAGGGCCGCCCGCCGGTGTGGCTGCTCGGTTCCTCCGGCTTCAGCGCCCAGCTGGCGGGCCGCCTCGGCCTCCCCTTCGCCTTCGCCCACCACTTCAGCAGCGCCAACACCGTTCCGGCCCTGGACCTGTACCGGACGTCCTTCCGCCCGTCCGCCGTCCTCGGCGAGCCGTACGCGCTGATCGGCGTGAGCGCCGTCGCCGCCGAGGACGAGAGCGCCGCCCGCCGCCTCGCCCGTTCCGCGGCGCTCGGCATGCTCCGGCTGCGGCGCGGCAACCCCGGCCCGATCCCCACCCCGGAGGAGGCCGAGGAGTACCCGTACAGCCCGGTCGAGGCGGACTTCGTCGACAACTGGCTGGACAACGTGGTGCTGGGCGACCCGGGCCAGGTCGCGGACGGCCTGGAGGCCCTGCGCAAGCGGACCGGCGTGGACGAGCTGATGGTCACCTCGCACATCCACGGCCACGAGACCCGGCTCCGCTCCTACGGGCTGATCGCCGAGGCCTACGGCCTGACGGGACCGGCCTGACGGCCCCGCCCCGCCCCGGCCTAGCGGCCGCTCGGGGCGGGGCGGCCCTCACGGAGTATCGCCGCGACGAGTTCGGCCTCGCCCGGCCGGGCGAAGTACCAGCCCTGGGCGGTGTCGCAGCCGGTGAGCCGGAGCCGCTCGGCCTGGGCGGCGCTCTCGATGCCCTCGGCGGTGACGGTCAGTCCCAGGGTGTGGGCCAGCTGCACCATGGCGCCGACGATCTGCTCGTCCGCGTCGCTGCGCCGGGACCGGAGCTCCGGGACGGCCGACCGGTCGGCCGCCGTCGCCGCCGTGCCCGCCGTCGTCGCCGCTGCGCTCAGGACCGCGGCCGGGGCCGGGTCCCGGAAGCCCTCGATGAACGTTCCGTCGAGTTTCAGGACGTGCACCGGCAGCCGGGACAGGTAGGCCAGGTTGGAGTAGCCGGTGCCGAAGTCGTCGATCGCGATCCGCACGCCCATGTCGGCGAGCGCCTGCAGGGCCTGCAGCGGGCGGCCGCCGGGGCCGAGCAGGGCGCTCTCGGTGATCTCCAGTTGCAGCAGCCGGGCGGGCAGGCCGGTGCTTTCGAGGGCGCGGGCGACGTCGGCGACGACGTCGGAGTCCCAGATCTGGCGGGCCGCCAGGTTGACGCTCACGAAGGTCTCGGTGTCCGGGAACTCGGTGAGCCACTGCCGGGCCTGGCGGCAGGACTCCTCCAGCACCCACTTGCCGAGCGGCACGATGGCGCCGGACTCCTCGGCGAGCGGGATGAAGCGGTCGGGGGAGAGGGTCCCGTAGCGGGGGTGGCGCCAGCGGACGAGCGCCTCGGCGCCTCGCACCGTGCCGTCGGCCAGGCCGACCAGCGGCTGGTACTCGATGGTGAACTCGCCACGCTCCAGGGCCGGCCGCAGCGCGGTGGCGAGGAGCTGGCGGGTCAGCTGGTGGGCTCCGCGGTCCGGGTCGTAGAGGGTCCAGCGGGCGCGGCCGTCGGCCTTGGACCAGTAGAGGGTGGCGTCGGCGTCCTTGACCAGGTCGGTCGGGGTGGTCTCGTGCACCGACCGTTCGACGACGCCGACGCTGGCGGTGATCACCAGCCGGTGCCCGGCGACGTCGAAGGGACGTTCCAGCAGCTCCAGGATCCGCCCGGCCAAGGCGGTCAGCTGCTCGCTGCCGTCGCTGTCGGGGACCAGGACGGCGAACTCGTCGCCGCCCATCCGGGCCACCAGGTGGGCGTCCTGCCCGGCGGTGTCGGCAGCCTCGGCGGCGTGGGCGGCGTGGGTGGGGCCGGTGAGTCCGCGCTGGAGCCGGGCGGCGACGGCGATCAGCAGCTGGTCGCCGATGTGGTGGCCGAGGGTCTCGTTGATCGCCGCGAAGCCGTCGAGGTCCAGGTAGCAGACGCCCACCCGGCGCACTTTCACCGCGGTTTCCGCGGCTCGGCCGGACCTCTCGGCGGCCGGCAGGCAGGCGGCGTCGAGCCGCTCGAAGAAGGAGGTCCGGTTGGGCAGCCGGGTCAGTGGATCGTGCAGGGCCTGGTACTCCAGGCGGTCCCCGAGCCGGCGCTGCTCGGTGAGGTCCTCGACCAGCGCCAGGGTGTAGAGCGGCTGCCCGGCGGGGTCCCGGATCAGCGAGACCGTCACCTTGCTCCAGACCGTGTGGCCCTCGCGGTGCCGGAGCTGCTTCTCCACGCGGAACCGTTCCCGCTCGCCGTGGACGAGCCCGTCGAAGAGCCGGTGCGGCAGGCCTTCCGGGTCGATGATCTCGTGCAGGTGGATGCGGGCCAGCTCGCCGACGCCACGGCCGATCAGGGCGGCGAAGGCGGGGTTGACCTCGATGATCCGGTCCTCGGGGTCGATCAGGGCCATGCCGATGACGGCATCGCAGAAGGCGGCCCGGAAGCGGGACTCGCTGGCCCGGAGGGCCGCCAGCAGTCGGTCGGTCCCGCCGCCCGTCCGGTCGGTGCCGGCCGGTCCGCCCGGGTGCGCACCGTCGGCCAACGGGGCCGAGCAGGTGGGGCAGAGCCGCACCTCCGGGTAGGCGCCGACCGGTGCGGCGAGGCCCACCGGTTCGAGGCCCACCTGATCGAGGCCGACCGGTTGGAGGACCGGCGCGGTGAGGAGGCGGTGGTGGGACGAGCGGTGGTGTGACGATTCCTCGTGTCGCACGCCTGGGTGGTGTGCGTCGGCCCCCTCGTTCTGGCCCGGCACGGCATGCTCCCGTCCGCTGCTGACGCTTGACGATGGTCTGCCTGGCCGGTCGGGATCCCGGCGGCCGGCTCCGCACTCTGTCGGGGCCTCGGGGCCGGTCCGCTGCGGGGCGTCCGCCGTGGGGCGCTGTCGCGCGGGGACCCGGGTGGAGAACAGGGCGCTGCGGCCGATCATAGGCCGCGACGGCAACGCGCCGTGACCGCCGGCAGGGTGATTCGCCCCGTTTGTGATCATGCGTGGTGGAACGTTCGGACGCTCCCGGTGCACCTCACATGAGGTGCACCGGGAGCGCGTGCGCCGCTGGCGCGCCCCCGGACGCCGGTTGCGCGCCGGGTGCGGGGTCGGAGTGCGCCCCGGACGGGCCGGGGCGGCGGTCAGGCCAGCTTGGCGGTGAGGGTGATGGTGGTGCCGGTCAGGGCCTGGCTGACCGGGCAGTTGGCCTTCGCGTCCTCGGCGGCCTTCACGAAGCCGGCCTCGTCCAGTCCGGGCACCGCACCGGTGACGGTCAGGTGGATCCCGGTGATGCCGGTGCCGGGCTGGAAGGTGACGTCGGCCTGGGTGTCCAGCGTGGTGGGCGGGGTGCCGGCCTTGGCGAGGCCGTTGGAGAGGGCCATCGAGAAGCAGGCGGAGTGGGCGGCCGCGATGAGTTCCTCGGGGCTGGTCTTGCCGTTGGGCTCCTCGGCGCGGGCCGGCCAGGAGACGGGGTACTCGCCGATCCCGGAGGAGGCGAAGGTCACCTGCCCCTTGCCGTGCAGGAGGTCGCCCTCCCAGGCCGTGCGGGCGGTGCGGGTGGTTGCCACGATCGGTTCCTCCAGTGCTGAGGGACTGCTGAGTCGTCACGTCCGGTCATGCACGCACCAGACTAGGGGAAGCCCCGCCGTGGAGCCGGGTGGCCGCCGGCGCCTCCTCCCGCCGTCCGGATGCTGGACGGTTCCCCGGACGGTGCCGGTCCGGTGCGGGAGCCCTGTTAGATTTGCCGGGGTCCGAGCCCGGCCGCCGTACGGTCGGGTGACCACCCCAGACACCGGGAGCCGCCCCGATGACGGACCAGCCCACGACCCCCGCCGCCGGCGCGCCCGAGGGGATCGACGACGCGGTGCGGGCCGAACTGACCAGCCTGCGCGAGAGCATCGACAACATCGATGCCGCGGTGGTCCACATGCTGGCCGAGCGCTTCAAGGCGACCCAGCGGGTCGGCCGCCTCAAGGCCGAGCACAAGCTGCCGCCGGCCGACCCGGCCCGGGAGCGGGACCAGATCAAGCGGCTGCGGGAGCTGGCCGCCGGGGCCAAGCTCGACCCGGTCTTCGCGGAGAAGTTCCTGAACTTCATCATCGCCGAGGTCATCAGGCACCACGAGGCCATCGCCCGCGCCTGAACCCGGGCTACGGACCTCCCGCAGACCTGCTCCGGACGTGTTCCGAGGTGCCGCCGCCATGTCGGAGGCGGCTAAGTCCCGGATTTCGTGCGGCTCCCCGGTTGGCGTAGCGTGCAGGTTTCCCCAGCCGGAGAGGTGGAGCAGCGACGATGGCGGTGAACCTGCCCGAAACGCCGAGCGGAGCTCCCAGCGGATCCGCCGTACCAGCCGCCCGGGACGTCCAGGACGGACCGCCCGCTCCGGGCGCGTCCGGTGGGCGCGCCGAGGCCCGCCGCCGGGCCGGGGGGTCGCGCGGCCGCAAGGCCCGCCGGGCGGGGCGCCGTCCCCGGCCGTGGTGGGTCGAGATACCGGCGATGGCGGCGGTCGGCCTGCTGGTCGCCCTGCTGATCAAGACCTGCCTGTTCCAGGTCTTCACCATCCCGTCCGGTTCGATGGAGAACACCCTGCGGGTCGGCGACCGGGTCGGCGTGAACAAGCTCGCTCCGCTGACCGGTTGGACGCCGGAGCCGGGGCAGCCGGTGGTGTTCAAGGACCCGGGGAACTGGCTGCCGCCGCAGCCGGTCGACACCAACCCGTTGACCGACGCCGTGAGCTCGGTGCTGAGCTTCGTCGGGCTGGTGCCGCCGAAGGACGACAACTACCTGGTCAAGCGGGTCATCGCGACCGGCGGCCAGACCGTGCAGTGCACGGGCACCACGCTGACCGTGGACGGCAGGAAGGTCGACGAGCCGTACCTCCACCCCGGCGACGACTCCTGTGCGGGGCTGGACTTCGGCCCGGTGAAGGTGCCCTCGGGCTACATCTGGGTCGAGGGCGACCACCGCAGCGACTCGGCGGACTCGCGCTGGCACCGGCAGGGGCCGGGCGGCGGCGCCGTGCCGGTGGGCAACGTGGTGGGCCCGGTGTCGGCCGTGGTGTGGCCGGTCAGTCACCTCGACTGGTTCGGCTGGACCGGCCGCTGACCCCGGCCGCCGTCGCGACCGCCTCGACCGGCGCCTCCGCCTCCGCCTCCGTCTCCGCCGGTCGGCTCGTCTGCGCGACGAAGGCGCCCGCCAGGACCAGCAGACCGCCCGCGACCTGCGGCAGCCCCAGGTGCTCGCCGAGCAGGACCCAGGCCAGCACGGTGGCGACCACCGCCTCCAGGTTGGCCACCACCCCCGCGATCGGCGGCGAGAGGTACCCGACGGAGACCACGCCGGTCAGGTAGGCGAGCACGGTCGCGATCAGGACCATCCAGGCGGCGGGGATCAGGGCGGGCAGGCTGTGCCCGTTCATCACCACGGACCCGCCCAGCAGGCCCCAGTCGGCCTGCCAGGGCCGGGTGAGGACGGTGAGCAGGACGGCGCCGACCAGCAGCCCGAACGCGCTGACGGCCAGCGGGTCGACCGGGCGGTCGCCCCGGCGGCCGGCGTCGGCGAGCAGGAAGTAGCCGACCTGGCAGCAGGCCGCGCCGAGGGCGAACAGCACGCCCAGCGCGTCGAAGCCCAGGCCGTTCCAGACCTCCACCACGCAGGCCAGCCCGGCCACCGCGACGCCGGCGCCGACGGCCGCGCCCCGGCTGATCGGCTTGCGCTGCACGAACTTGACGTAGCCGATCAGCAGCGGCGGCCCGAGGTACTCGATGAGCAGGGCGACGCCGACCGGGATGCGGGAGATCGCGGCGAAGTAGCAGGCCTGGACGCCGGCCACGGCGAGCAGGCCGAAGCCGATCAGCAGGCCGGGGCGGCGCAGGACGGCGTCGCGGTGCCGGTAGGCGATCGGGAGGAGGGCGACGGCCGCCCCGGTGACCCGGAGCCACACCACGTGCAGGGGGGAGAGTCCGGCCTCGATCAGTGGCTTGGCCGCGGTGCCGGAGCCGCCGAAGGCGAAGGCGGAGACCAGCGCGAGGCCGAGGCCGAGGGTTCTGCCCGAAGGGAGGGTGGGCGAGGCCGTTGATCTGTGCACTGGCGCATTGTGACAGTCATACCGATGTCGCGGTAAGGCGCCATTTCGGCATTTGGTCCTGGTCTGAACTGTCCGTAGAGGCGCGGTGACGCACCTCGGCCGGACCACCGACCCGAGGTCGGTGGTCCGGCCGAGATGAGCGCGCGGAGTGGGCGGCGTCGGGAGGCGATCAGCCCCCGGATCCCGTCCCCGTTCCGGTGGACCCGCCCGCCTCGCCGGTGGGCTGGGTGGTGGGCTGACCGGTGGGGTCGGTGGTCGGCTTGGTGGTCGGCGTCGGCTTGGGCGTCGGCCGGCCGGTGGGCCGTGAGGTGGGCTGGGTGGTCGGGGCGGTGGTGGGGGCGGTGGTCGGACCGGTGCCCGTCCCGCCGGAGCCGGAGTCGCCGCCCGAGCCGGTGCCGGTGGAGCCGGTGCCCGAGCCGTCGCCCTGCTGGCTGCCCGCGCCGGTGGTCGGCGTGGCGCTGCCGGTCGAGGGGGTGCTGCTCGGCGTGCTCGGGGACGTCGGCAGGTCGGAGGCGCCGGAGTCGCCGCCGTCCGCCGGGGTCGGGAAGTCGCTGACCGGCTGGCCCTTGAGCGCGGCCTTCATGTAGGCGGTCCAGATCTGGGCCGGGAACTGGCCGCCCGCCGCGCCGTTGATCCCGCCGACGCCGCTCAGGCTGACCTGGGCGCCGGTGCCCGGGTCCTGGCCGAACAGCGCGACCGAGGTGACCAGCTCGGGGGTGTAGCCGACGAACCAGACGGACTTCTGGTCGTCGGTGGTGCCGGTCTTGCCCGCGACCGGGCGGCCCAGCGCCTGGGCCCGGAAGCCGGTGCCGCCCGGGTCGCTCACGACGCCCTGGAGCATCGAGGTGACCTGGTTGGCGGTGTCCGCGCTGATCGCCTGGGTGGTCTTGTGCGCGGGCAGCTGCACGGCCTCGCCGGCGCGGTCCACCGACTGCACCAGCCACGGGGTGATCTGCTTGCCGCCGTTGTCCAGGGTGGCGTACACGCCGGCCATGTCGAGCACGCTCGGGGTGGCCGCACCCAGCGGGATGGACGGCACCGGGTCCAGCCCCGGGGTGCCGGCGGGCAGGCCCAGCGCGATGCCGGTGTCCTTGACCTTCTGCAGCCCGGTGTCCTGCGCGAGCTGGGCGAACACCGAGTTCACCGACTTGTCGATGGCCTGCTGCAGGGTGATCTGGCCGTAGCTGACGTCGCCCTCGTTCGGCGGCGCGTACGGGGTGCCCTTGCCGCCGCGGACCTTGCGGCCGCTGGTGCCGTCGTAGACGGTGCGCGGGGTGACGGTCCGGCCGTCCTGGGTCTTGGCGTTGTTCTCGAAGGCGGCGGCCAGCGCGATCGCCTTGAAGGTCGAACCGGCCTGGTAGTCGCGCCGGGTCGCGTTGTCCACGTAGTGCTTCACGTAGTCGACGCCGCCGTACAGGGCGACCACCGCACCGGTCTTCGGGTCGACGGAGACGGCGCCGGCCTGGGCGGCCGCGTCCTTCTTCCGCTTGTCCGGGTTCAGGGTGTCGTGCAGCTGCGCCTGGACGGAGTCCTGGAGGGCCTGCTGGCGGGTCGGGTCGATGCTCAGCTTGATCGTGTAGCCGCCCTTGGCCAGCTCGGTCTCGCTGATGATGTTGTTCGAGGTCAGGTACTGGGTGGCCGCGTTCACCAGGTAGCCGGACTGGCCGGACAGGCCCGGGTTGGGCTGCGGGTCCTTGACGTCCGGGAAGGTGGCCTTGGCCCGCTCGTCGGCGCCGAGCCAGCCCTCCTTGACCATGCCGTCCATGACGTAGTTCCAGCGGTTGACGGCGTTCTGCTTGCCCGCCGGGGTCGCGGTGGCCACGTCGTAGGCGCTCGGGGCGTTCAGCAGGGTGGCCAGGTAGGCGCCCTGGGCCGGGCTGAGCGCGGAGGCGTCGATGCCGAAGTACGCCTGGGCGGCGGCCTGGATGCCGTAGGCGCCGCGGCCGTAGTACGAGGTGTTCAGGTAGCCGGAGAGGACGTCGTCCTTGCTCTCGGTGGCGTCCACCTTGATGGCGATGAAGAGCTCCTTCACCTTGCGGGTGACGGACTGCTTCTGGTCCAGGTACGTGTTCTTCACGTACTGCTGGGTGATGGTGGAGCCGCCCTGGGTGCCCTCGCCCTTGGCGGTGTTGAGGGCGGCCCGGACCAGGCCCTGCACGTTGACGGCGCCCTCGTTGTAGAAGTTGCGGTCCTCGGCGGCCAGCGCCGCGTGCTGGGCGGCGGGGGAGACCTTGTCCAGGCCGACGTTCTGCCGGTTGGTCTGGCCGGTGCGGGTGATCACCGAGCCGTCGGAGTAGAGCCAGGTGTTGCTCTGCGCGGTCGCCGCGGCGTGCGCGTCGGGCACCTTCACCAGCGCGACCCCCAGGGCGAACAGGCCGACGCCGAGCAGCAGCGCCGAAGCGAGGCCGAGCAGCGTCATCCGCCAGGTGGGTATCAGCCGGCGCCAGCCGGTGCGCTTGGGGCGGCGCGGCTTCTTGCCGCCGGGGGTGGGGGTGGAGCGCTTGAGTCGCTTGACCGGCGGGAGGCCGATCGGCGGCCGGCCGCTCTGGGCGTTTCGGAACAAGGCGCGGCCTTTCCTGCGGGCGGACCGGGCCAGCCTGCACGGACGGGGACATCGGCGGTTAGGGACCTTTGTCCCGATTCCGGTTTACTGCCCTGGACGAGCCGGGCGGGCCCCATGGCTCCACCGGAACGGCAATCGAGACCGACATCACACATAAAACGGACATCGAGGGCCAAAAAATCGGGGAGCCCCTCGCTGCTGCGAGAGGCTCCCCAACTGCCTGTGCGCCGCCAGGGACTCGAACCCCGGACCCGCTGATTAAGAGTCAGCTGCTCTAACCAACTGAGCTAGCGGCGCCTGCTGACCTGGAAAACAATACACGGTTCCCGGGGGTGCCTCGCACCGCGGCGGTTCCGCCGGGCTCCGGGATGACCGTTTCCTCCCGGTTGGGGCGGAGTTCTTGCCCGGTTAGGGTGGAAACGTGCCCAGCCCCCCGCCCGGACACCCCCGCCCCCGAACCCACCCGCGGCCGCCCTCCCGGCGCCGCCGGCCGTCGGACCGGCGCGCGCGGACCGCGGTCGCCGCCCTGCTGCTGCTCAGCGCGGTGGCGTACACCGCGTGGGTGCTGGAGGTCGTGCTCAGCACCGGGCTCGACCCGGTGCAGGCGTACATCAGCGAACTCGCCGCCGAGGACCAGCCGCTCGGCGGCCTCTTCCGGGCCACCGACCTCGCGGCCGGGCTCAGCGTGCTCGCCGCCGCCCTCACCGCCCTCGCCACCGGGCAGGCCCGGAACGCCGCGCCACCCGGTCGACGCGCCGCGGCCCCCGGCCAGGACCGTTCGGCCCCCGGCCGGGACCGCTGGGCGCTGGTCGGCTGGTCCGCCCTGGCCCTGTTCGGCGCCGCCACCGCCGCCGACTCCCGGCTGCCGCTCAGCTGCGCCCCCACCAGCGACGAGATGTGCGCGGCCCGGGAGACCGCCGGACTGGTCCCCGCCACCCACACCGCCCACGCCGTCACCAGCAGCCTCGCCATGCTGGGCGCGCTCACCGCACTGGTCGCGCTCACCGTCCTCGCCCGCCGCCGGCACCGCTGGCCGGCGGTGCGCCGGCTCGGGCCCTGGCTGCTCGGCGCCGAACTGCTGGCCACCGGCTGGAGCCTCGGCGCGATCGCCGCCTTCCAGGCCGGTCGAGGCACCTGGGCGCTCGGTGCCGGGCAGCGGTTGCAGGTGCTGCTGGTCGCGCTCTGGCTGGCCGTCCTGGCCGTGGCCGTCGCCCGTTCGTCCGACCCGCAGGCGCTGCCCGCCCCGGAGGCCCAGGACACCCAGGACGCGCCGGGCACGCCGGAGGCCGCCGACCGGAGACGGACGTGAGCGCGCCGGCGGTCCGCGCCCGCTTCCTGCGCGTCGACGGCGTCCCGCTGCACGTCCGTACCGAGGGCAGCGGCCCGCTCTGCCTGCTCACCGGCGGCCTCGGCAGCAGCTGGTTCGACTGGGACCTCGTCGTCCCGTTCCTCACCCCGTACCGCACCGTGGTCCGCTTCGACCGGCCCGGTTACGGGCTCAGCGCCGCAGAACCGGCCACCGGGCGGCGGCCCGCCCCGACGGTGGCCGGCGAGGCCGACCGGATCCGCGCGGTGCTGGACGGCCTCGGGCTGGGCGGGCCCTGCACGGTGGTCGGCCACTCGCTCGCGGGCTTCCACGCGGAGGCCTTCGCCCGGCTGCACCCCGAGCGGACCGCCGGGCTGGTCCTGGTCGACGGCAGCGTCGAAGCGGCGGCCCGCCCGTACCCGGCACCGGCCGTACGGGACCTCGCGGCCCGGGCGGTGGCGGGTGCCGCGACCGCCCTCGCCGTCCCGTACCTGCTCGGCCCGACCGCCCGCCGGGTGACCGCCCGGCTGTCCACCGTCCGCCGGGAGGACCTGGCCCCGCCGCCGCTGGTCCGGCACTGCTACCGCACCGGACGGGCACTGCGCGCGCTGCTCCGGGAGAACGGGCGCTACCTCGACATGGCCGCCGAGTTGGACGCGCTGCGCCGGGCCCGGCCGCTGCCCGAGGACCTGCCGATCACCGTGCTGGCCGCCGACGACGGCTGCCGGACCAGCCGGACCGAGTCCTGGCTGGCCGACCAGCGGGGGCTCGCGACGCTGCTCGGGGCGGACTTCCGGACCACGGCGCCGGCCGGGCACCTGGTGATGTTCGACCGTCCGGACGCGGTGGCCTCCGCCGTCCTCGACACCCGCTGACGGCGCCGGAAGCACGGAAACGCCTGGAAACGCCTGGAAACGCCGGAAGGCCCTTCGCTCTCGCGAAGGGCCTTCCGGCTGTCT
>NZ_JBHZCY010000068.1:0-50395 GCF_042786665.1 Kitasatospora sp. NPDC059146
GGCGACCACCGAGCGGAAGTTCACCGAGTGGTTGAACGCGGACTTGGTCAGCACCAGGGCGTCGACGTGGGTGACCGTGAGGCACACCTGGAGGCCCTGGTCGTCGGCGGCGCCGCGCAGCGGGCGGCTGCCGGTGGAGCCGTGGACGTAGAGCCGGCTGCCGACCCGGGCGAAGACCGTGGGCAGGACGACCGGGGCGCCGTCGACGACGAAACCGAGGTGGCAGAGGTAGGCCTCGTCGAGGATGGCGTGGATCGCCTCGCGCTCCCAGGTGGCGCGGTCCTTGTAGCGGGTGGGGGTGGTGCGTGGGGTCCGGGCGTAGTCGGTGCCCTCGGTGTTCGTCGGCGTGGTCGACATGACAACCCCTATGTACTAGTGCATAATCTGGTTTGTGCTAGGAGACTATCCGCTGAAAGGGCGACGCGCCAGCGAAATCGCGGCCCACATCGAACAGGGCGTGAGCAGCGGACAGCTCGCGCCCGGAACCCCGCTCCCCCCGCTGCGCGACCTCGCCGTCGAACTCGGCGTCAACCCCAACACGGTGGCCGCCGCCTACCGGCTGCTGCGCGACCGGGGCGTGATCGAGACGGCCGGCCGCAAGGGCAGCCGGATCCTGCCCCGACCCGCGCTCACCCCCCGCGACCAGATCCGCGTCCCGGTGCCCGAACGCGCCCGCGACCTCTCCACCGGCAACCCCGACCCGGCGCTGCTGCCCGACCTCGCCCCCGCCCTCGCGGCCGCGGTCGCCCGGACCGGACCCGTGCTGTACGGGCAGTCGCGGATCGACCCCGGGCTGCTCGAACTCGCCCGCAGCTCCTTCGAGGCCGACGGACTGCCCGGCGGCCCGATCGCCGTCGCCTCCGGCGCGCTGGACACCATCGAGCGCACGCTCGGCGCCTGGCTGCGCCCCGGCGACGCGGTGGCGGTCGAGGACCCGGGCTGGGGCAGCCTGCTCGACCTGCTGCCCGCGATGGGGCTGCGCCCCCTGCCCGTACGGCTGGACGACGAGGGGCCGCTGCCGGAGGCGCTGGCCGCGGCACTCGCCGACGGGGCCCGCGCGGTGGTGGTGACCAGCCGGGCGCAGAACCCGACCGGTGCGGCGCTCGGCGAGGCGCGGGCCGCGGCGCTGCGGGCCGTGCTGGCCGAGCACCCCGGGGTGCTGCTGATCGAGGACGACCACGGGCACGGCATGGTCGACCAGCCGTACCGGCCGCTGGTCGGCGCGGGGCCGCGGCACTGGGCGGTGGTGCGCTCGGCGGCCAAGGCGTACGGGCCGGACCTGCGGGTGTCGGTGATGGTCGGCGACGAGGAGACGGTCGGGCGGGTCGCCGGGCGGCTGCGGCTCGGCGCGGGCTGGGTCAGCCACCTGCTGCAGCGCACCGTCGCCGAGCTGTGGCGCGCCGACGCGGCGCCCGCCGCGAGCGTGGCCGCCGCCTACCGGGAGCGGCGGGACGCGCTGCTGGCGGAGCTGGCGGCGCGCGGCATCGAGGCGCACGGGACGAGCGGGCTGAACGTCTGGGTGCCGGTGCCGGACGAGACCTCGGCGCTGGCGGCCCTGGTGCAGCGCGGCTGGGTCGCGGCGCCCGGGGCGCGGTACCGGATCCAGTCGCCGCCCGGGCTGCGGTTCACCGTCGCGGGACTCGACCGGGCGGGCGCAAGGGACCTGGCCAACGATCTGGCGGCGGTTCTGGGAACGGGCGGTGCCGACACCCGGCTGGTCTGAACCCGTCGGTAACAAAGCGGGAAACCTGCTGCACGTACCTAGCGGTAACCGGCGCGGCCATGCCATCTTTCGTGCGCCACCGGCGCCGGCGGCCTTCCCTCACGTACGCGTCTTCCCGTCCCCATCGCGCGGGGAGACCGAGCCGCAGGAGTTCCGCCGTGCCCGAAAACAGTTCGAGCAGCACCAGCAGCACCCCTGGACTCGGCCGTCGGCTGCTCACCGCAGCCGCCGCCCTGCCGCTGACCCTGGCGGGGCTGGCCCTCGCCGCGCCCGCCTCGGCGGCCCCGGCCGCGCCGGCCGCCGCGCCGGGCGGACCGACCGCGAGCGTCACGCTCGGCGACAGCTACATCTCCGGCGAGGCCGGCCGCTGGAAGGGCAACTCGGCCGACTCCAGCGGTAACCGGACCGGCACCGACCGGGCCTGGAACGGCAGTTCGTACGACCCCTCGCTGGTCTACGGCGCGACGGCGGCCGGCGGGTGCGACCGCTCCGACGTCGCCGAGGTGCTCGGCGCCCAGGGCGTCGCCCAGAAGCAGGTCAACCTGGCCTGCTCGGGCGCCGTCACCGGCAACGTCTTCCGCGCCTCCAACGGCGGGCAGTCCCTCAAGGGCGAGGCCCCGCAGGCCGACCAACTCGCCACCGTGGCGGCCCAGAACAACGTCAAGCTGATCACGCTGTCGATCGGCGGCAACGACCTCGGCTTCTCCGGGATCATCTCCAACTGCGTGCAGGACTACCTGGTCTGGTACTCCTACTGCCACAGCTCGGCGCAGTCCCAGATCGACTCCAAGATGCCCACCGCGATGGCCGGGGTGAGCAAGGCGATCGACGAGATCCGGGCCGTCATGACCAACGCGGGCTACGCGCGCTCCGACTACCGGCTGGTGCTCCAGTCGTACCCCTCGCCGATCCCGCGCAGCGCCGAGATGCGCTACCCGGAGAGCGGCTGGAGCCGGTCGGACACCGGCGGCTGCCCGTTCTGGGACGGCGACGCCGACTGGGCGCGCGACTCGATGGTGCCGCAGATCTCCAAGGCGCTGGCGGGGGTCGCGGCCGCCAAGGGGGCGCAGTTCCTGGACCTCTCCAACATGCTCCAGGGCCGTGAGGTGTGCTCCACCTCCGCGCAGCAGCCGAGCGCGGGCTCCGGCCCGTCCGCGACCACCAGCGAGTGGGCGCGCTTCCTGGACGGCGGTCTCAACACCAGCCAGGGCGCGGTCCAGGAGTCGATGCACCCGAACTACTACGGGCAGCAGGCGCTGGGCGCGTGTCTGGGGCAGCTGTGGACCCGGCCGACCGGCAACTACGCGTGCAACAACACGGCCGGGCGGGACGCGAGCGGGATGTACCTGACGGCGGAGTGAGGCGGACGTGCCGCCGCCCCTCGCCCGGAGTGTGCGGGTGGGGGGCGGCGGTGCGGCGCTCGGCTCGGCCTTCGGCTCGGCGCTCGGCTCGGCTTTCGGGTTCAGCCCTTGGCGAGCAGGGACTGGGCGTGGGCGCGGACCTGATCCTTCGTCAGATAGGCGTCGGTGTACTCGAAGTCCTGCAGCCGGGCGGGCTGGCGGGCCAGGAAGCCGGTGCGGACGAAGTCGTCCCCGGCGGTCGCGTTGAGCAGCCAGTTCGCCCCCACCCGGAACTTCGCCGCGTTGGTGCGCATCGCCATCAGGTGGTAGCCGCGGGCCACCAACTGGGCCGGAACACCGCGTAGTTCGACGCCCACCGGCTTGGAGACCGCGTCCTTGCCGCCGAGGTCGACCACCAGGCCGAGGTCCTTGTGGTAGTACGGCTCCAGCGGCTGGCTGCGCAGCGAGGCGATCACGTTGTCGGCCACCGCGCGGCCCTGGCGGGCCGAGTGCTGGGCGGTCGGCGGGCAGACCGCGCCGTCGCCCTTGGCCAGGTCGGGGACGGCGGCCGCGTCGCCGAGCGCGAACACGCCCTCGAACTGCGGCACCCGCATCTCCGCCGTCACCGCGAGCCGGCCGCGGACCGTCTCCGCGTCCAGGGTGGCGATCAGCGGGCTCGCGGCCACCCCGGCCGTCCAGATCAGGGTGCGGCAGGGGATCACCCGGCCGTCGGTGAACTTGACCGTCTCGGCGCCGACCTCGGCCACCGACACGCCGAGCGACACCTCGATGCCGCGGCCGCGCAGCACCTCCAGGGCCGCCGTGCCGAGGGCGTCGCCCAGTTCGGGCATCAGCTTGGGGGCGATGTCGATCAGGTGCCACTTGATCTGCTGGGCGTCCAGGCGCGGGTAGCGGCGGGCGGCGGCGGTGGTGAGGCGCTGGAGGCAGGCGGCCGTCTCGGTGCCCGCGTAGCCGCCGCCGACGACCACGAACTGCAGCCGGGACTCGCGCTCGTGCTGGTCCAGGGTGGCCGAGGCGAGGTCGAGTTGGGCGATCACGTGGTCGCGGACGTAGGCCGCCTCGGCGAGCGTCTTCATGCCGCGGGCGTAGTCGGTCAGGCCGGGGATGTCGAAGGTGCGGGTGACGCTGCCGGGGGCGAGCACCAGGACGTCGTACTTCTGCGCGACCACCTCGTCGGTGATCTTGCGGACCACGCACACCCGGGAGGCCGGGTCCACGCCGATGGCGCCGCCGGGGACGATGTGGGTGCGGCGCAGGCTCCGGCGCAGGGAGACCGCCACGGACTGGGGGGTGAGGACGCCGGCCGCGACGTGGGGCAGGAGGGGGAGGTAGAGCTGGTAGCTGAACGGCGTGACCAGCGTGATCTCGGCCTCCGACGGCGAGAGCTTGCGTTCGAGGCGGCGGGCGCACTCCAGGCCTGCGAAGCCGCCGCCGACGATCAGGATCCGAGGTCGTTCCATCGCTCATCCCTTTGCCGTACAGGTCGTACCGGAAGGCCCCCATTACTGTCCGCCACACTCGCACGGAGCAGCGGGGGCTGCCACCGGGATGGGGCGCAGGGGGGAGGAGGGGGAAGAGGGGTTCCTGAAGAGGGGCTCCTGTCGGGGGCCGGGGCGGGGCGGGGCACCGATAGGCTGTCGGGCGTGCTCCCCGAGGTGACGGCGATCCGGTACGTGACGCCACTGCGAGAAGGCGGCTCGATGCCGGGCCTGGTCGAGGCCGACGACCGGCGGCTGTACGCGCTGAAATGGATCGGCGCCGCGCAGGGCCGGAAGGCGCTGGTCGCGGAGGTGCTGGCCGGCGAGCTGGGGCGGCGGCTGGGGCTGCCGGTGCCGGAGCTGGTGACCGTCGACCTGGATCCGGTGCTCGCGCGCAGCGAGCCGGACCACCAGGTCCAGGACCAGATGCGGGCCAGCGGCGGGACCAACCTCGGGATGGCCTTCGTCAGCGGGGCGCTGAACTTCGACCCGCTCTGCTTCGAGGTGGACCCCGAACTGGCCGGGCAGGTGCTCTGGTTCGACGCGCTGATCGGCAACGTCGACCGGTCCTGGCGCAACCCCAACCTGCTGGTGGCGACCGGCGGGCTGCGCCTGATCGACCACGGCGCGAGCCTGATCTTCCACCACAACTGGCCCGGCGCCGCGGCCTGGGTGCGCCGCCCGTACGACGCCTCCGACCACGCGCTGCTGCGCGCCCGGCCGGACCTGGCGGCGGCGGACAAGGCGCTCGCGCCGATCGCGGAGGAGGCCGTCGAGGCGGCGGTGGCGCAGATCCCCGAGGTGTGGCTGGTGGACGAGTTCGGCTTCGACTCGCCCGAGGACGTACGCGCCGCGTACCGCGCCCAGCTGACCGGGCGACTGGCCGGTCCGCGGGACTGGCTGCCGGAGGTGTCCGCATGACCGGGCCGCTGTCGGCCGCGCTGCCGGCCGTCGTGGAGCTGCACGACTACGAGTACGCCGTGATCCGGGCGGTGCCGCGGGTCGAGCGGGGTGAGTGCGTGAACGTCGGGGTGCTGCTGTACTGCCGGCAGAGCGCCCACCTGGCCGCGCGGACCCACCTGGACCAGGCCCGGCTGCTGGCGCTGGACCCGGTCGCGGACGTGCAGGGGGTGCGCCGGGCGTTGCAGGGGATCGAGGCGGTCTGCCTGGGCGGGCCGCAGGCCGGTCCGGCGGCCTCGGACAGCCCCGGGCAGCGGTTCCGCTGGCTGACGGCGCCGCGCAGCGCGGTCGTCCAGCCGGGGCCGGTGCACACCGGGCTGACCGCGGACCCGGAGGTCGAGCTGCGGCGGCTGTTCGACCAGCTGGTGCTCTGACCCCGCCGCTCCGGGCCCGGCCCTGCTGCGCCTCCCGCGTCTCCGTCCCTCCTGTCCCTCGTGCCCCGAACGGGGTTACTGTGAGGCGGCTCGCCGACGTTTGCCGTGGTCAAAGCTTGAGTTAGTGAAGCACTCAGCCGTACGCTGACCCCATGGGTTCGATCTCGACGACGACCGTACCGACCAACGCCGAGCTGATGGAGGCGTTGGCCGCCGTCGGTGCCGCGTACTTCCAGGACTTCGCGGCCGCCGCGGCCCGGCACGGGCTGTCCTCCTCCCAGGCCAAGGCGCTGGGCTCGGTGCAGGAGCCGGTGCCGATGCGCGCGCTGGCCGGGCGACTGGGCTGCGACGCGTCGAACGTGACCGGGATCGTGGACCGGCTGGAGACGCTGGGCCTGGCCAACCGGGAGGCGGCCGCCGGTGACCGCCGGGTGAAGATCGTGGTGATCACGGCCGAGGGCCGGGAGATCCTCAACCGGATCCGCGGCGAGATGGCCCGAACCCACCAGGCCTTCTCGGCGATGACCGACGAGCAGCGGATCGCCCTGCACTCGATCTGCGGGCAGGTCCTCCCGGTGCTGGCCGGCCGGACGGGCGCCGCGCCGCAGTAGCGGCGGCCACCGGGCCCGCCGGTCGGGCCCGCCGGCCGGGTCGGTGCGGCCTCGCGCCATCCGCCGACGTTCGGCGTGACCTCGGCTGTTAGGCTTGCGAAGCGTGAGCGCGAAGCCCCAGATCCCCAATGTCCTGGCCTCCCGGTACGCCTCGGCGACCCTGGCCCAGCTGTGGTCCCCCGAGCACAAGGTGGTCCTCGAGCGCCACCTGTGGCTCGCCGTCCTGAAGGCCCAGCAGGACCTCGGTGTCGAGGTGCCCGCGGATGCCGTCGCCGACTACGAGCGGGTGGTCGACCAGGTCGACCTCGGCTCGATCGCCGCCCGTGAGCGGGTCACCCGCCACGACGTGAAGGCCCGGATCGAGGAGTTCAGCGAGCTCGCCGGCCACGAGCAGATCCACAAGGGCATGACGTCCCGGGACCTGACCGAGAACGTCGAGCAGCTGCAGATCCGCCAGTCCCTGGAGCACGTCCGGGACCGTACGGTCGCCGTCCTGGTGCGCCTGGCCAAGCTGTCCGCCCAGCACTCCGAGCTGGTCATGGCCGGCCGTTCGCACAACGTGGCCGCGCAGGCCACCACCCTGGGCAAGCGCTTCGCGTCGATCACCGACGAGCTGCTGGTCGCCTTCCGCCGTCTGGAGGAGCTGATCGCCCGCTACCCGCTGCGCGGGATCAAGGGCCCGGTCGGCACCGCCCAGGACATGCTGGACCTGCTCGGCGGCGACACCGAGAAGCTGGCCGAGCTGGAGCGCCGGGTCGCCGGCCACCTCGGCTTCGACCACGTGCTGACCAGCGTCGGCCAGGTCTACCCGCGCTCGCTGGACTTCGAGGTGCTCACCGCCCTCGTCCAGCTGGCCGCCGCGCCGTCCAGCCTGGCCAAGACCATCCGCCTGATGGCCGGCCACGAGCTGGTCACGGAGGGCTTCAAGGAGGGCCAGGTCGGCTCCTCCGCGATGCCGCACAAGATGAACACCCGCTCCTGCGAGCGCGTCAACGGCCTGGCGGTCATCCTGCGCGGTTACGCGTCGATGACCGGCGAGCTGGCCGGCGACCAGTGGAACGAGGGCGACGTCTCCTGCTCCGTGGTGCGCCGGGTCGCGCTGCCGGACGCCTTCTTCGCCTTCGACGGCCTGCTGGAGACCTTCCTCACCGTCCTGGACGAGTTCGGCGCCTTCCCGGCCGTGATCGAGGCCGAGCTGGACCGCTACCTGCCGTTCCTGGCCACCACCAAGGTGCTGATGGGCGCGGTGCGTGCGGGCGTCGGCCGGGAGACCGGCCACGAGGTCATCAAGGAGCACGCCGTCGCCTCGGCGCTGGCGATGCGCGCCGGCGCCCGGGAGAACGAGCTGCTGGACCGCCTCGCCGCCGACGAGCGGATCCCGCTGGACCGGGCCGGGCTGGACGCGCTGCTCGCCGACCGGCTGTCCTTCACCGGTGCGGCCGGGGCGCAGGTCGCCGAGGTCGTCCGACAGGTGGAGGCCGTCGCGGCGGCCTACCCGGAGGCGGCCAAGTACGCCCCCGGCGACATCCTCTGACGAGGAGTCAGTTCTCTGACGAGGGCCCTGCCGCCGTTCCGGTGGCGGGGCCCTCGCGCGTCCGGGGGCGGCCCGGGTCGAGCGGCGGGGTGGTGGTGGCGCAGGGCCAGTCGCAGTTCGGCTCGGCCACCGGGTGCTCCTCCTCCGGCGCCAGCACATTGCCCCGGACGGTGGCGAAGGCGATCAGCCCGCCGGCGGCCAGCAGCCCCGCGCAGATCAGCATCGCGGTGTGGAAGGCGGAGTCCACCGCGGAGGGCACCCGGTAGGCGTCGCCGCTCAGTCCGGCCAGGGCCGGCAGGGCGGCGACCGCGAGCAGGCCCGCCGCGCGGGCGGCGGCGTTGTTGACGCCGCTGGCGATGCCCGCGTGCCGCACCTCGACGGCGGCCAGCACGGTGGCGGTCAGCGGGGCGACCAGCAGCGTCATCCCGGAGCCCATCACCGCGACCGCGGGCAGCACGTCCGCCCAGTAGGAGGAGCCGGGGCCGGTGCGCAGCATCAGCAGCACCCCGACGGCGCACAGCAGCGGGCCGACGGTGAGCGGGACGCGCGGGCCGATCCGCTTGCCGAGCCGTCCGGCGCGCGCGGACAGGGTCAGCATCAGCACCGTGATCGGCACCAGGGCGAAGCCGGAGACCAGCGGGGAGAAGCCCGAGACGATCTGCAGCTGCACCACCAGCAGGAAGAAGACCCCGCTGAACGCCGCGTAGACGCAGAGGGTGACCAGGTTCACGGCGGTGAACAGCCGGGAGGAGAACAGGCCGAGCGGCAGCATCGGGTCGGGCGTGCGCCGCTCGACGGCCACGAAGGCGGCGGCCAGCAGCAGGCCGATCGCACCGGTGACCCAGACGGCGGGGGACAGTCCCTCCCCGGCGGCGGTGAGCGCGTAGGTGACGGCGCCGAGCGCGAGGGCGGCGAGCAGGGCGCCGGGCACGTCGAAGCGGCCGGCGGCGGACTCGTCCCGGCTCTCCGGGACGTAACGGGAGGTCGCCGCGATCACGGCGGCGGCCAGCGGCAGGTTCAGCAGGAAGATCCAGCGCCAGCCCGGGCCGTCCACCAGCCAGCCGCCGAGGAAGGGGCCGACGGCCGCCGACACCCCGCCCAGGCCGGACCAGAGGCCGACCGCCGCCGAGCGGTCGTCCGGGTGGAAGACCGCCTGGAGCATGGCCAGCGAGCCCGGGGTGAGCAGCGCGCCGCCGATGCCCTGGACGGCGCGGGCGGCGATCAGCACGTGGATGGTCGGGGCCGCGGCGCAGGCCGCGGAGGCGACGGCGAACCAGACCACGCCGATCAGGAAGACCCGGCGCCGTCCGTAGCGGTCGCCGAGGGCGCCGCCGAGCAGGATCAGGCCGGCCAGGGTGAGCAGATAGGCGTTCAGGGTCCATTGCAGGGAGGCGAGGGAGGCGCCGAGGTCGGCGCCGATCCGGGGCAGGGCGACGTTGACGACGGTGCCGTCGAGCATCGCCATGCTGGAGCCGAGCACCGTCGCGAGGAGTACCCAGCGGCCCTGCGCGGTGCCCAGGCGCAGAGTGCCGGCTTGAGAGGTGGCCACGGGCCGAATCCTGCGCCCGCCGGGGCGTACGTGACAAGGGTCACCGGGTGGTGTGTCGGTCGGTGGCGGTGCGTGAACGGACGGTCGCACGGGGGTGGTCCCGGCGGCGCAGGGTGGTGGATCAGTGGCGCCGGGTGAATGGATCGTGCACGGAGCGTGCAAGGGATCATTCGGAGGGTGACGGGGCCGCGGGGGTTGTTGCCGATTCAAGAGATCGACATTGCTTCACCCGAACGGATGAGTTTTAGTTCAGCGACCGCCCGGCCAGTCCGGACGGATCCACCGGGTGGAACGCCGAGTCCTGCCGCTGCCCGGTGGCTCGCACCGAACTCTGTACGGCAGGAGCGGGGGACCCACAGGTAAGTCGCCGGACCGGAGTTCGCGCCTTTTCGGGCGCGGACCACCAGGGCCGGCTTGGGGTGAAGCCGCACATGCGGCCGGGCAACTCCAGCCCGAACCCGACAGCTCACCTCGCAGGCGTCGGAGAGGAAAATTCCATGCCTGCACAGGCTCGTCGTATCGCCCTGCCCCGTGCCGCCCGCATCGGCATCGCCACCGCCGTCACCGGGGCCTCGTTCGTCCTGCCGCTCGTGACCGCGATGAGCGCCCAGGCGCACACCGCCCCGGCGGCCACCACCGCCCCGGCCGCTTCCGGGGCCGCCGCTCCGGCTGCCGCCCCGGCCGCCCAGCAGAGCTACCGCGTCGTCAGCGGTGACACCCTGTCGAAGATCGCCGACGCCAAGAACGTCGAGGGCGGCTGGCACGCGCTGTACGAGCAGAACCGCTCGGTGGTCGGCGCCGACCCGAACCTGATCTTCCCCGGTCAGCAGCTGGCCCTCGCCGGTCACGCCGCCGCTCCGGCGAAGCCTGCCGCCCCGGCCAAGCCGGCCGCTCCGGCGAAGTCCGCCGCGCCGGTCACCCAGGACACCTCCGCTGCCGCGGACTCCCAGGTGCAGGTCCGGACCGAGGCCGCCAAGCCCGGCGCCCAGGTGCAGACCCAGGTTCAGACCGCCGCCCCGGCCCAGGCCGTGACCGCGGCCCCGGTCGCCGCCACCTCCGGCTACGTCGCCCCGCTCGCCAACCCCGTGCTGGGCGAGGCCTACGGCGTGGCCGGCTCGATGTGGGCCTCCGGCCACCACACCGGCCAGGACTTCGTCGCCTCCACCGGCACCCCGCTGCGCGCCGTCGCCAACGGTGTCGTGGTGAAGGCCGGCAGCGACGGCGCCTACGGCAACGAGGTCGAGATCAAGCTCGCCGACGGCAAGTACGCCCAGTACGCGCACCTGTCCTCGATCGGCGTGAGCGTCGGTCAGACCGTCACCGCCGGCCAGCAGCTCGGTCTCTCCGGTGCGACCGGCAACGTGACCGGCCCGCACCTGCACTTCGAGATCCGTACCGGTTCCGAGTACGGCTCGGACATCGACCCGGTCGCCTACCTGCGGGCGCACGGCGTCGCGCTCTGACCCTCCGGGTCCTTCCGCAGGAACGTGTGAACCACCGCTGGTGCGGGGCGAATCGACGCCCGGGATGGTCATGTCGGGTGACCGCTCGACCGGGTGATCGCCGCACCGGTGGACCTGGGCGCGGGACACGCCCAAGGCCGGCCCGGCCGTACGGGACAACCTCTCGTACGGCCGGGCCGGCCGCTGCCGTTTTCCGCTCGGTCGTCGTGGTCCACGGGTACGTCTCGTATTCGCGCTGACTGCGCCGACTGCGGCGGCGTCAGGTGCGGCGGGCCGGGAGGCCGTGTTCGGCGGCGGCCATCAGGTCGTGCATCCGGTGGCCGAAGTCCTCGGTGTCGCGGGCGGGTTCGGGGAAGACCAGGCGGACGTCGCGGTGGCCGTGCGAGTGGTCCAGGCGCAGCACCAGGCCGTGGCGGTCCAGGGCGAGCGGGCGGACGGCCGGGCCGTGGGTGAGCAGCGCCGGGTCGAGCAGCCGGGTGAGCAGGTCGAGGGCGTCGGCGTGGTCGTCGGCCAGGTGGGTGAGCAGGGCGGCCTCGTGACGGGCCAGCGGGTCGGGGGCGGCGAGGGAGAGGTCGGCGGCGGTGAGCGCGCCGGTGCCGTACGGGGTGGCGAGGACGGCGTGGGCGACGTCGACCCGCAGGTGGACGCTGAGGCCGTCGTCGGCGAGGTGGGCCAGGTGCAGCCGGCCGGCCAGGGTGAGTCGGCCGCGGATGCGGTCGCGGACGGCCACGGGGGAGACGTCGGTGACGTCGAGCACGACGGCCAGGCCGTCGGTGGCGGTGGCGCCGGCGAGGGCCGCGACGAGCGGGGCGTCCAGCGGGGCGCGCAGGCGCAGCCGGGAGCCGTGGACGGAGACCGGGGTGTCCAGGTCGTGGTGCTCGCCGAGGGCGCGGACGGTGAGCGAGGAGGTCGCGCTGAGCAGGCTGCGGACCCGCTCGGCGGTGGTGGGCTCGGGCACCTCGGCGTCACCGGCGGTGATGCTCATGAACGGACCTCCTGTTGGTTAGGTGAGGCTAACCTAATGTCCCCCTGGAGGTGTGGCAAGTGGGCGGGCGGTGGCGCGGCGGCGTGGCGGGGAGGGGATGCGCCGAGGGCCCGGACGCGTTGGTGGCGTCCGGGCCCTCGGGGTGTCGCGGCGGCGGGTCGGGCCGTCAGGCGGTCAGGCGGTCAGGTGGTCAGCCGATGACGGCCTGGGCGTCGATCTCCACCAGCATCGGCTCCTGCGGCAGTTCGACGAAGATCGTGGTGCGGCACGGCTTCACCCCGCCGGGCTTGACGTTCTCCTCGATGAACTCGGCGTAGACCTCGTTCATCAGCGGGAAGTCGGCGCGCTTGGTGAGGTAGACGCGGAACATCACCACGTCCTCGATGGTGGCGCCGCCGGCCTCGACGATGGCCTTGACGTTCTCCAGGGTGCGGCGGGTCTGCGCCTTCACGTCGCCGTGGTGGAGGTACTCGCCGGTCGCCGGATCCTGCGGGCCCTGGCCGGAGACCTGGAGGATCGGGCCCTTGCGGACGCCCTGGGAGAACATCCAGGCCGGGGCCGGTGCGCCGTCGGTGCGGATCTCGGTCTTGTCGGAGGACATCGGGGTCGGGGCTCCTTGCGGTCGGGGACGGTGCGATGACGGTTCGTCAGTTGTGGTCGGGACGGCCGCAGTCGGCCGAGACCGCCCGGGCGGTCGCGAGCAGCTGCGGGAGGAGGTCCAGCACCTGCTCGTACGGGAGGAGGACGTCCGGGACGGAGATGGAGGCGGCGGCGACCACCCGGCCGCTCGCGTCCCGGATCGGGGCGGCGACGCAGTTGATGAAGGCCTCGTGCTCGGCGTGGTCCTGCGCCCAGCCCTGGGCCGCGACCTTCTCCAGCTCGGCGAGCAGCGCCTCGGGCGTGGTGAGGGTCCGTTCGGTGAGCGGGGTGAAGTCGATCCCGGCCACCACCCGGCGGCGCTCGGGCAGCGGGAGGTCGGCCAGCAGGACCTTGGAGACGGCGGCGCTGTGCAGGGCGGCGCGCAGGCCGATCCGGGAGTACATCCTGACCGGGTGGCGGGAGTCGAACTTGTCGATGTAGACCACCTCGCCGCCCTCGTAGGCCGCCAGGTGCACGGTCTGGCCGGTGGCGGAGTTCAGCTCGGCGAGGTGCGGGGCGGCGATCCGGCGGATGCCGCGCTGCTCCAGGGCGAGGCCGGACAGGGCGAACAGGCCGGCGCCGAGGTGGTAGCGGTAGGCCGCGTCGCGGTAGACGAACCGTTCCTCCTCCAGGCTCTGGAGCAGCCGGAGCACGGTGGTCTTGTGCACGCCGAGGACCTCGGCCAACTGGTCGAGGGAGCGCTCGCCCTCGCCGAGTTCGGCGAGGATGCGCAGGGCGCGGGTGACGGTCTGACTCATCGGGCTCGTGCTCCGGTCGGGTGGCGGGGGTCGGTGCTCATTGTGCCCGGGCCCGGTCGGCGCGCGCCCCGGCGGCCGCCTGGGTCGCCGCCCCGGCCACCGCCTGGGCCGCCTCCTGGGTCGCTGTCAGGGCCGGTGCGTCCGCGGCGGTCCGCCGCCAGGGGCGGGCGGCGGGCAGGGCCGGGGAGTCGATGCCCTCGGCGCTGACCCGGGTGGCGGCCCAGTCGGCGGGGGAGGCGTCGAGCAGGGCGGTCAGCACCGGGGCCGGCGGCAGTTCGGCCTGGTCGCCGTGCGCGGTCAGCGCGCAGGCCGCGCTCAGGTGGCCCAGCCGCAGCCGGCGGCGCTGGTCCAGGGCGTGGAGGGTGCCGGCCAGGTAGCCGGCGGCGAAGGCGTCGCCCGCGCCGGTCGCCTCCACCACCTCGACGGTCAGGGCCGGTTCGGCGACGGCCGTGCCGTCCCGCTCCAGCGCGGTGACCAGCCGGGCGGCGTCCTTGACCACCACGGTGGCGGGTGCGGGGAAGCGGCGGCGCAGCGCGGCGGGCTCGTCGGTGCCGAAGGCGGCCCGGGCCTCGTCGGCGCCGAGCAGCAGCAGATCGGCGGCGTCCAGCAGCGGCGGCAGCACGGCCGGGTCGCGGTCCCGCCAGAGCGCTGGGCGCCAGTTGAGGTCGAAGCTGACCAGCCGCCCCGGGCGGCGGTCGGCGAGCAGGGCGCGCAGCAGGGCCAGGCAGTCGTCGGAGAGCGCGGCGGTGATGCCGGACAGGTGCAGCAGGCGGGCGCCGGCCAGCAGGCCGGCGGCGGCCGGGTCGGTGAGCAGCGCGGGGGAGAGGGCGGCGGCCGCGGAGCCGCACCGGTGGTAGTGCAGCCGGCTGCGGCCGGGGCCGAGGTCGTGCCGGTGGCCGGTGGTGCCGCCGACCTCCTTGAGGTAGAGGCCGGTCGGGCGGTGCGGGTCGACGGTGACGCCGGAGACGTCCACGCCGCGGGCTGCGACCTCGGCGAGCAGGCGGCGGCCGAAGCCGTCGTCGCCGACCCGGCTGATCCAGGCGGTCGGCACGCCGAGCGCGGCCAGGGCCCCGGCGACGTTGGACTCGGCGCCGCCGACGGACAGCCGGAAGGTGTCCACGGACTCCAGCGGGCCGGGGCGGTCGGGCAGGAGCACGGCCATCGACTCGCCCACGCACACGGCCGTCGGGGGAGGGCCGGGGCGGTCCGGCCCCGGGTGGTCCTGTGGCGGCATCTGCTGGGCTCCTCGTCTGCGGCGGCGGTGTGTCGACCTCTGACGATGGGGTTCGACTCCGTTGACCGTGATCCGGCGCCGATGCTAGAACCGTGTTGCCAACATGTGCAACCCTCGTTGCGCATGTTGCAACATGGTGGATGGAGGAAGACGGTGGAGCAGACTTTCGCGGGCCGTGGCACCCTCGCGGGCAGTGGCGCCTTCGCGAGCGGTGCGGACGGGCCCGGCATCGCCGAGGGGGCGGTCGCGGCGCTGGCCGACGAGACCCTCGACTGGCGGTTCAAGGCCGCCCCGCCGGAGAGCTGGGGCCGCACCACGCGCGACTGGCTCGCCACCGGACCGACCCTCTCCTCCCTCGGCACCCCGCTGCTCACCCTCGACGGCGCCGCGCTCGACCACAACGTCCTGACCATGGCCGACTGGTGCGCCGAGGCGGGCGTCGCGCTCGCCCCGCACGGCAAGACCACCATGGCGCCCCAGCTCTGGCAGGCCCAACTCGCCGCCGGCAGCCACGGGATCACCCTCGCCAACCTGCCCCAGGTGCGGGTCGCCCGCGCCTTCGGCGTCCAGCGGATCCTGCTCGCCAACACCCTGCTCGACCCGGCCGGACTCGCCTGGCTCGCCGCCGAACTGACCGCCGACCCGGGCTTCGGCTTCCTCTGCTGGACCGACTCCACCGAGGGCGTACGGCTGATGGACGAGGCGCTGTGCGCCGCCGGGGCCGAGCGGCCGGTCGAGGTGCTGGTCGAACTCGGCGGCCCGGGCGGGCGGACCGGCGTGCGCGGCGTGGACGCGGCCGTCGAGGTCGCCGCCGCCGTGCTGCGCGCCCCCACCCTGCGGCTGGCCGGCGTCGGCGGGTACGAGGGCGCCCTCGCGCACGACGCCACCGCCGAAGGGCTGGCCGCCGTCCGCGGCTACCTGAACGCGCTCGGCGAACTGCACGGTCGGCTCGCCGGGGCCTACCCGGACGGCGCGCCACCGGTGGTGTCGGCCGGCGGAAGCGCCTACTTCGACCTGGTGGCCGAGGAGTTGGCCGCCCTGCCGGAAGCGCTGGTGGTGCTCCGCTCGGGTGCGTACATCGCCCACGACGACGGCTTCTACCGGGGCATCTCCCCGCTCGCCCGGGGCGGCGGGCCGACCCCGTTCCGCGCTGCGCTGCACGGCTGGGCCCGGGTGGCCTCCCGGCCCGAGCCCCAACTCGCGCTGCTGGACGCGGGCAAGCGCGACCTGCCCTTCGACGAGGGCCTGCCCGAGCCGCAACTGGTGCGTGGCGGTGCGGCGTTGACCGGCACGGCCACCCGGATTACCGCGCTCAACGACCAGCACGCCTACCTCCGCGACGCGGGCGACCTCGCACCGGTCGGCGCGGTGCTGCGGCTCGGCGTCTCGCACCCGTGCACGGCCTTCGACAAGTGGACCGCGATCCCGGTGCTGGACCGCGCGGACGCGGCCGAGCCGCAGGTCACCGGGCTGATCAGGACGTTCTTCTGATGGCGGCGGGGGAGAGAACCACTGCCTTCCCGGGGGCGACCGTCTTCAAGGGGGCCACGGTCGTCGACGGGACGGGCGCCGACCGCTACCGGGCGGACGTGCGGATCGCCGACGGCGTGATCACCGAGATCGGCGCGGGCCTCGGCGGGGGCGCCGTGGTGGACGCCGACGGCCTGGTGCTCGCCCCCGGCTTCATCGACATGCACGCCCACTCCGACCTCGCCCTGCTGCTCGAACCCGAGCACCCGGCCAAGGTCACCCAGGGCGTCACCTGCGAGGTGCTCGGCCAGGACGGCCTGTCCTACGCCCCGGTGGACGACACCACCCTGCCCGCGCTGCGCCGGCAGCTGGCCGGATGGAACGGCGATCCGGCGGGCTTCGACTGGGACTGGCGCGACGTCGGCGGGTACCTGGACCGGATCGACCGCACCCGGGTCGCCGTCAACGCCTGCTACCTGGTCCCGCACGGCTCGCTGCGGATGCTCGCCATGGGCTGGGACAACCGCCCGCCCACCCCGGGCGAACTCGACCGGATGCGGCAGGTGTTGGCGCAGGGCCTGCTGCACGGCGCGGTCGGCATGTCCAGCGGGCTCAGCTACACCCCCGGGATGTACGCGGACACCGCCGAGCTGGCCGCGCTGTGCACCGTGGTCGCGGCCTACGGCGGCTTCCACGCGCCGCACCAACGCTCGTACGGGAAGGGTGCGTTGGAGGGCTACGCGGAGATGGTGGAGATCGCCCGGCGGTCCGGCTGCGCGCTGCACCTGACCCACGCCACGATGAACTTCGGCGTCAACCGGGGCCGGGCCGGCGAGTTCCTGGACCTGGTCGACCGGGCGCTCGCGGACGGCGTCGACCTCACCCTGGACAGCTACCCCTACCTGCCCGGCTCCACCACCCTGGCGGCCCTGCTGCCGAGTTGGGCCACCGAGGGCGGCCCCGGCGCCACCCTGGCGCGGCTCGCCGACCCGGCCGCGTGCGAGCGGATCCGGTACGCGATGGAGCGGACCGGCAGCGACGGCTGCCACGGCGTGGTCGCCGACTGGGCGACCGTCCAGATCTCCGGCGTCCGCTCGGCCGACCTCGCGCCGACGGTCGGCCGGACGGTCGCCGACCTGGCCGCCGAGCGGGGGACCGGCGGGACGGAGGTCTTCCTCGACCTGCTGCGCCGCGACGAGTTGGCCACCACCGTCCTCCAGCACGTCGGGCACGAGGAGAACGTCCGGGCGGTGATGCGCCACCCCGCCCACACCGTGGGCAGCGACGGCCTGCTCGTCGGGGCCCGGCCGCACCCGCGGGCCTGGGGCACCTTCCCACGCTACCTCGGCCACTACGGACGGGAGTTGGGCGTGCTCACCCTGGAGCAGGCGATCACCCGGATGACCGGCCGGCCCGCCGCCCGGCTAGGGCTGGACCGGCGCGGCCGGATCGCCCCCGGCCACCACGCCGACCTGGTGCTGCTGGACCCCGAACGGGTCCGGGACACCGCCACCTTCGAGCAACCCCGGCTGCCCGCCGAGGGGATCCAGTACGTGTACGTCAACGGCACCGCCGTCGTCCGGCAGGGTCGCACCACCGGCGCCCGGCCCGGGCGCGCCCTGCGCCGCACCGATCGAGGAACGCTGGCCCGATGAATGTTGGCCCGATGAACGCTGGCCCGATGAACGCCACGAACGCCACGAACGCCACGAACGCCACGAACGCCACGAACGCCACGAACGCCCTCGCCGAGCTGCGGAACGACCCGGTGATCGCGGTGGTCCGCGCACCCCGGATCCCGGACGCCGCCGCACTGTGCGCCGCACTCGCCGAGGGCGGCATCAGCTTCACCGAATTCACCTACACCACACCAGATGTGACGGACCATCTGGAGCTTGCCTCGGCGGCCGGGTGGCGGGTCGGGGTGGGGACGGTGCTGACCGCCGAGCAGGCCGGGCGGGGGATCGACGCCGGGGCCTCCTTCCTGGTCACCCCCGGCTGCCGGCCCGAGGTCGCCGAGGTCGGACGGGCACGCGGGGTGCCGGTGGTGCTGGGGGCGCTGACCCCGACCGAGGTGGCCCGGGCGGTCGACCTGGGGGCGGCCGCCGTCAAGATCTTCCCGGCCCGGTCGTTCGGCCCCGGCTACTTCAAGGACCTGCGCGGCCCGTACCCCGACGTGCCGTTGGTGGCCTCGGGCGGGGTGAACGCGGGCAACGCGGCCGAGTTCCTGGCACAGGGGGCGCTCGCGGTGTGCGCGGGGACGGACGTGGTGCCGCCGGCGGTGGTGGAGGCGGGGGACTGGGCGGAGATCACCAGGCGGGCCCGGGCGTTCACCCGGGCCTGCGCGGCGGGGGCGTAGCGGCTTCCTGTGGAGCGGGGGACTGGGCGGCGCCGGCCCGGCGGCGGTTCGGTGAAGGTGCGCGGCGGGCTGTCGGGACGGCCGGGATCGGACGAGAATCGGTGGCACCCGGCCCACCCCGGGCCCCTCGGCCCCCGGCCCGGGCGGCCCCCGGACCCGACAGGAGGACCCGCCCCATGACCTCGACCCGCCCCGGCCCCGACTGGTTGGCCGACGCCGTCCTCTACCAGATCTACCCGCAGTCCTTCGCGGACTCCGACGGCGACGGCATCGGCGACTTCACCGGCATCACCGAGCACCTCGACCACCTCGCCTGGCTGGGCGTGGACACCGTCTGGCTCAACCCCTGCTTCGCCTCGCCGTTCCGCGACGCCGGGTACGACGTCACCGACTACCTCACCCCGGCCCCGCGTTACGGCCGCACCGAGGACCTGGTCGCGCTGGTCGAGGCCGCGCGCGGCAAGGGCATCCGGATCCTGCTGGACCTGGTCGCCGGGCACACCTCCGACCGCCACCCCTGGTTCCTGGCCTCCGCCGAGGACCCGGCCGACCAGCGCTACATCTGGTCCGACCGGCCGGTGGACGGCTTCGTCGCCTCGCCCGGGAGCCGGCCGGGCTGGTACCGGCCGAACTTCTTCGACTGTCAGCCCGCCCTCAACTTCGGCTACGCGCGCACGAGTTCGTCGGAGCCCTGGCGGCAGCCGGTGGACGCCGAGGGCCCGCGCGCCAACCGGGCGGCACTGCGCGACATCATGGCGCACTGGCTGGGCCTCGGCGTGGCCGGCTTCCGGGTGGACATGGCGTACTCGCTGGTCAAGGACGACCCGGGCCGGGTGGAGACCGCCAAGCTCTGGACCGAGCTGCGCGACTGGCTGGACCGCGCCCACCCCGAGGCCGCGCTGCTCGCCGAGTGGGGCGAACCGGCCGCCGCCGTCGCGGCCGGGTTCCACGCCGACTTCTTCCTGCACTTCGGCGGGGACGACCACGGCCTCCCGCTGCGGTCGCTGTGGAACAACGGCGGCGGGACGGTCGAGGAATTCTGGCAGCAGGGCCCGTGCTACTTCGAGGCCGAGGGGCGCGGCACCCCGCAGACCTTCCTGGACGCCTGGCGCTCCGCCGCCGAACTCACCGAGGGCAACGGGCACATCGTGCTGCCCACCGCCAACCACGACTTCTCCCGGCTGGCCACCGCCCCGCGCTCCGGGGAGCAACTCGCCCCCGCCTTCGCCTTCCTGCTCACCTGGCCGACCCTGCCCGCCGTCTACTACGGGGACGAGATCGGCATGCGCTACCTGCCCGGACTGCCGGACGTCGAGGGCAGCGTGCTCGGCCCGCGCTTCAACCGGGCGGGGTCGCGGACCCCGATGCAGTGGACGCCCGGCCCGTCGGCCGGATTCTCGACGGCCGCGCCCGAGCGGTGCTACCTGCCGCCGGACCCTGACCCGCACCGCCCGGACGTGCTCTCCCAGCGCGCCGACCCGACCTCGCTGCTGCACACCGTCCGGCGCCTGATCGCGCTGCGCCGCGCCCACCCCGGGCTGGGCGCCGCCGGCGGGGTGGAGGTGCGGCAGGCCGGGTACCCGCTGGTGTACGTGCGGTCCGGGCGGTACCTGGTGGCGGTGAACCCGCGCCGGGAGCCGGGGGCGGTCCGGCTGGCGGGCCTCCCGGGCGGGGGAGCGGTGCGGCCGCTGGAGGTGCAGGGGGTGCGGGTCGTGGACGGTGAGCTGCGGGCCGAGGGGTTCTCGTACGGGGTGTTCGAACTGGGCTGAGCCGGGCTGCCGGTTGCCGGTCGTCGGGCCGTGCTCCGGGCGGCCCGGCTTCCTATCGATGTCAAATAGTTGTAAGCTACATCCATAGATGGTTGCATTTGCCACCCGAATCGGTTGTATGTGCCACCATCATCGAAGAGATCGCCGGAGGACGGTACGAACGCCATGAGCACACCCCAGAACCCCACCGCGGCGCCCACCCCGGGGCACGCGCTCAAGCACCTCGCCGTCCACCTGCTCACCCCGCTGCTGATGTGCCTCGGCATGGCCCTCGCCTACCAGGGCGCCTTCCACCAGCCCGAGCCCCACCACCTCAAGGTCGGCGTGGTCGGCGCCGGACCGCAGGCCCAGGGGCTGGCGCAGACCATCCAGGGCAAGGCCGGTGCCGCGCTGGACGTGCGGACCGTCGCCGACCGCTCCGCCGCCGAGCAGCTGCTGCGCGACCGCGACCTGGTCGGCGCCTTCGTCCCGGACGCCCGGAACCCGGAGCTGATCGTGGCCAAGGGCAACTCCGACACCTCGGTGGTGGCCGCCACGGCTGTGTTCACCAACGTCACGGACCGGCAGGGCGTCCCGTTGCACTTCACCGACCTCACCACCCCCGCCGAGGGCGACCCGACCGGCCAGGGCCTGTTCTTCCTGCTGGTCGCGCTGAGCATCGGCTCCTACGCCAGCGTCGCGGTGATCGGCGCGGCCGGCGCCGGGCTGCCGATGCGGATCCGGGCCCTGGTGGGCGTGGCCGTCTCGCTGGTGGTCAGCGTGATCGGGATCGCCACCGCCGGTCCGCTCTTCCACGTGGTCGATCACGACTACGCCGCCGTCTGGGCGCTCGGCTGGCTCTACTCCGCGGGCATCGTGCTGATCGGCACCGGCCTGCACAGCTTCTTGAAGAAGTGGACCACGCTGGCGCTGATGGTGCTGTTCGTGATGCTCAACTTCACCTCCTCCGGCGGCATCTACCGGCCCGAACTGCAGAACGGGTTCTTCGGGGCCCTGCACGGCTTCTGGACCGGAGCCGGCTACCTGGAGGGCGCGCGGGACATCCTGTACTTCGACGGCGGCGCCGGCCTCGGCGGGCACGTGCTGACCCTGGTGGTCTGGCTGCTGCTGGGCGGGGCGGCCCTGGTCGCCGCGGCGGCGTACGAGGGCCGCGGGCGCCGCGCGGTGGCGGCGCGGGCCGAGGCGGCGGCCGAGGCCGAGGAGGAGATGGAGGAGGCGGTCGCGGTCTGAGGACCGTCCACCCGAAGGGACTTCACCCGGTGCGAGGGCATCGGAACCGGGTGGGGAACAAGTGGCCCGCACCCGGCTCCGGACAAGCCGGGTGCGGGCCTCAGCGGGTCTCCGGTGCGTTCCGCCGGGCCGGCGGCCGGGTGAAGCAGCAGTCCCCGCAGAGCCCGGCGCCCGGTCCGGTCCGGTAGTAGAGGCAGCAGCTCGTCCGGCGGAACGCGGCCCCGCGCGGGCCGGTGTGCAGCGTGCCGGAGCCCGCGAGTGGCGGACGGTCCAGCAGCCGCGTGACCAACTCCCGGGCCGGGAGCGACGCCCGGGGGCTCAGTACCCGGAGCGTCCCGGCCAGCGCGGAGGCCGCGTTGCCGCGCAGCAGGCGTGCCGAGAGCGGCACGGCGGCGCGCACTGCTGCGGCCAGTGGCTCCAACTGCCCGATCAGGACGGATCGGTGGAGCTGATCGACGAGGTCCCCGGGCTCCGGGCGGACCGGTTCCGGCGGCGTCCAGAGGTCGATCGGTCCCTGGTCCGGGATCCGCACCCAGGCGTGGTCCAGGGTCGGGACCGTCCCCAGCAGGACGGCCGAGCCGATGCCCACCGACCAGAAGCGGGCGGCCAGGCCGAGGTGCAGGATCGAGGCGGCGACCCGGAGTTCGGCCGTGCCCAGGCGCTGCGCCACCACCCGGATCCGGGCGGGGAGTGGCGCGTCCGGGCCGGTGCCGTACAGCTCCGGCAGCGGGCGGAAGCCGGGCGGCGGGGGGCCGGCGGGGTCGGTGTCGGGGGCGGTGTCGAGGGCGAAGTACGGCCCGAGGGCGGCGAGTCGGGCGTAGTCGGACTGCTGCCGGTCGGCCTGCGGCCGGTCGGGCCGAGGCTGGTCGGGCCGAGGCTGTTCGGGTTGCGGTTGTTCGAGTTGCGGTTGTTCGGGCGCGGGGTTCAACGGCCCTCCCCGGTAGGGTCGTTGAACCCCGTGCCGGCTTCGGTCGGCCCGGTCGGGATCGGGCGGTCGGGGTGCATCTGCTTCTCCAGAGGGCCGGGCCGGTCGTGCGGATGAACGCTACCGCGCCCTGGCGCTCGGAGATCCACGGTGATCCGTCCTCCGTTGCGGGGGTTGTTCCGACGGCATCGAGTCTGGCCCGTCCGAACCGTCCTGACCTCCCGCTGTGGAGGGGAGTCGCCTCCTGCGCGGGGAGGAGCGGGCCTCCCCCGGGAGAGCGGCCCGTAGGCTCGGCGGAGTGCGCACCGACCGTCAGTCCCGCCCCGCCCGGCGCCGCCGTTGGCCCGCCGTCGCCACCGCTCTGCTGCTGCTCGCGCCCGTCGTGCTCGCTCATCCGGGGGAGCGCGGGGCGGCCCTGCTGCTCGCCCTGACGGCCGCGTTCGCAGCCGCGGTGGCGCTGCTGCCCTGGCCGCTCGGCCGCGTCACGCTCGCCGCGGCGGCGGCCGGCGCGGCCGGGGTGTCGCTGCTGGTCGACCTGGGCTACCCGGGGCCGTACCGGCTGCCCGCGTTCTGGCTGCCCCTGGAGTGGCTCGCGCTGCTGGGCGTGCTGTACCGGGCCGTCCGCCGGTTGCCCGAGCGCTGGGCCTGGCCGGTCGGCGGGGTGGTCTCCCTCGCGGCCGTGCTGCTCCCGTTGCGGTTCGTGCTCCGGATGCCGCAGGGCGGTGCGGCCGGGCCGGTGGGCGGCGTGCTGTTCTCGCTGCTGCCGGTGCTCGGGGTGGCCGGGGCGAGCCTCTACCTGCGGGTGCTGGACGTCCGGCGGGAGCGCGCCGTCGAGCGGGCGCGGCGCGAGCAGCGGCTGGACGTCGCCCGCGGGCTGCACGACTTCGTCGCCCACGAGATCACCGGCATCGTGCTGGAGGCCCAGGCCGGCCAGCTCCCGGGCCAGCAGGCGGAGGAGACGGCCGCCCTGTTGCGCCGCCTGGAGGAGGCGGGGCTGCGGGCGCTGGACTCGATGGACGAGATGGTCGGAGCGCTGCGCGAAGGCCGGGCGGCGGCCGGAACCACCCGCCGGGTCGGCCTGGCCGACCTGCCGGAGCTGGTGGAGCGCTTCGGCACGACGGGTGGCCCGCGCGCCACCGTGGAGCTCGCCCCGGAGGCGCTCGGACTGCTCGCCGCCGAGGCCGGGGCCACCGCGTACGCCGTCGTCCTGGAGGCCCTGACCAACGTCCGCCGGCATGCCCCGCAGGCCACCGCGGTGACGGTCCGGGTGGCCGCCGAGCCGGACGGCCGGGCGGTGCGGGTGACCGTCGGCGACACCGGCGGGCCGGCCGCCCGACGGCCCCGGCTGCGCCGCCGCCCGGGCGCGGGCGGTACCGGTCTGGCGGGCCTGACGGCCCGGGCCGCCGCCCACGGGGGCACCCTGACCGCCGGCCCGTCCGGTCCCTCGGGCTGGGAGGTGTGCTGCACCCTGCCGGGGCGGTGACGCGGGGGTACCCCCCCGGCTTTCCGGGCGACGGTCGGAGCGCTATGTTGAACACGTTCAAATCATCCGCGGGGTCGTTCTCAGGGGGTAGGGATGAGCGAGTCACTGCCGGCGCAGCCCGGTTTCGCGGCCGAGGCCGCGTTCACCGACCGGCCGAGGGAGCCACGTGCCACCCTGGTCCGCGGCCGGGTCCGGACCAGTGGGCGCGTCCTCGTCGCGCTGGCCGGTGTCGCCTGGGTGCCGTGGGCCGTCGGCGGGGTGTGGTGGGGGGACGGCAACGCCTGGTTCTGGGGCCTGTACGTCGGATTCCTCGGGATGACGGTGCTGCCCCTGGCCGTACCGCGCGAGCCGGGCTTCCGGCGTGCCTGCCTCACGGTCGGCTGGTTGCAGCTCGGCGTCCAGGCCGTGTGCTCGGTGCCGTTCCTGCTGCTCCCGTTGCCGGTGTTCGTCTTCGCCCTCCCGTCCGGCGTCATGCTGCTGCTCACCGGCCGGCGCAACCGCGGCCGGGTGGGGACGGCGTTCGCCGCCCTGCTCCTCGCGGGTCCGCTCGGACTCCTCGCCAACGGCGGGTGGACCCACATCTAGGAGTGCCCAGGGGTGCCCAGGGGTGCCCGGGGGCGCCTGAGCGCGCCCCCGGGCGTGGGCGGGGAGGGTCAGCGCCCCCGGCCGCCGCCGCGCAGGCCGCGCGGGCGGGTGAGGGTGAAGCGGTCGACCGGGACGAGGTCGCCGTACGGGCCGCTCACGGAGTAGTACGTGACGGCGATGCTGGTGCGGCCGCCGCGCTCGCCCGGGTCGACCTCGAAGGCGGCGAAGCCGTACGGGTTCTGGGCGTCGCGGAAGGCGGACCAGGGGGCGTCCTCGATCACGTAGACCGGGGGTCGCTTGCCGGTGGCCTGGTCCACCGGGCCGACGCCGGTGATCACCCGGGCCTTGGGCGGGGTGAAGAAGAGGTGGTTGGAGGGGGCGGAGGTGCCGCCGCCGCCGATGACCATGTGGACGGTGCCCTGGGTGGTGTCGACGGTCTCGGTGCCGGTGGCGACCGGGATCGGGGTGCGGGTGTCGGTGGGCTGCTGGCCGCGGATCGGGTGGGAGCGCTCGTAGTGGTGCTCGTGGCCGCAGACCACCAGGTCGACGCCGTACTTGTCGAACAGCGGCACCCAGGCCTCGCGGACGCCGAGGTCGGCGCCGTTGAACTTGTCGGCGGTGGAGATCACCACCTGGTGCATGCAGACCACGATCCAGTCGATCCCCGGGTCCGCGTTGGCGGCGATCAACTCCCGCTCCAGCCAGCGCTGCTGGGCTCCGCCGGAGTAGCCGTGCACATAGCTGTTGCCGCCGTCCTGGTAGGCGACGTCGTCGTTGTTGAGGCTGATGACGCGCACCGAGCCGGCCGTGAACGCGTACCAGAGGCCGCGCAGTTCGTCGTCGGCGTCGGAGTCCGGGAGGTCGAAGTAGGCCTGGTAGGCGCCGTAGCCGATCGGGCCGTTGCCCTTCTCGTTCTCGTGGTTGCCGGCGGCGGGCATCCAGGGGCGGTGGCGGGCCGAGCGGGTGTTGTTCTCGAACCAGTCGGACCAGGTGCGGACCCGGTCGGTGGAGAGGTTGGCGTAGCAGAGGTCCCCGTTGAGCAGGTGGAACAGCGGGGCGACCCGCTCGACCCCGGCGGTGGTGTCGCCCGCGGCCGGGCTGCCGAGGTTGTCGTTGGCGTAGCCGTTGGCGGTCTGCTTGCCGAGGGTGGGGGTGCCCTGGTCGCCGAAGCTGGTGAAGGTGAAGGCGGCCCGGCCGCGCGGGGCGGTGCGGACGGTGCCGAGTTCGGGGGTGGCGCCGTCGTGGACGGCCGCGTACACGTAGTCCGTGTCGGGGTGCAGGTCGCCGATCCGGGCGTGGTGCACCTGGACCTCGGTGCCGGAGTTGGCGTCCCGGTAGGTGCGGGTCTCGGCCTGCTCGGTGCGCCCGAAGCCGCCGTGCGAAGTCCCGTACATCACCCGGGGGTTGGAGACGGACGCGGTGGTGTGCCAGGAGACCGTGACCTCGCGCGAGGCGTCCGAGCCGAACTGCAGGTGCAGTCCGCCGACCCGCGGGGCGCCGGAGCGCTCCGGCCGCTCCCACAGCAGCGGGGAGGCGGCGGCGGGAGTGGCCGCGACGCCGGAGAGGGAGACGGCGCCGCCGAGGCTCAGGCCGGTCGCCCCGGCCAGGAGCCCGCGCCGGCTGACGGAGGGGGTGACGGGCGGACGTCCACTGGAAGCGTTCATGGCGGTCAGCTTCACCGGGCGGAGGTGAACCGCGCCGGACCGGCCGCGTGAACTTTCCCGGCGCCCTCTCCCGGCCTCCCGGCCTACCCGCCGTCCTCCCGTCGTATCCCAGGCTCTTCCGGCCTCTCTCGGCCCCTCCCGGCCCCTCCCGGCCTTTTCCGCCCGCCGGTCGGTGCGGGAGACTGCCCGGTGTGACGAGTGCGAACGGTGAGTGCCCGCGGGTGATCCGGGTGTTGGTCGCGGACGACCAGGAGGCCGTCCGGCGCGGTGTGCGCCGGATCCTCGACGCCCAGCCGGACATCGAGGTGGTGGGCGAGGCCGTGGACGGTGTCGCCGCGCTGGAGCTGGCGGCCCAACTGCGGCCGGACGTCGCCCTGGTGGACATCCGGATGCCGCGACTGGACGGGCTGGAGGTGACCAGGCGGCTGTCCGGCTCGGTGCGGGTGGTGGTGCTGACCACCTTCGACCTGGACGAGTACGTCTATCCGGCGCTGCGGCACGGCGCTTCCGGGTTCCTGTTGAAGCGCTCCGGCCCGGCCCTGCTGGCCGAGGCGGTACGGGCGGCGGCGGACGGGGAGAGCCTGATCAGCCCGTCGGTCACGGTGCGGCTGCTCCAGCACGTGACGGCGCCGCGGCGGCCCGCGCGTCCGGCCGCGGCGGGGGTGGTGGTGCCGCTGACCGAACGGGAGGTGGAGATCGCCGGTCATGTCGCGGCGGGCCGCACCAACGCCGACATCGCGGCCGAACTGTTCATCTCCGCGGGGACGGTGAAGACCCACGTGGCCAGCATCCAGCGCAAGCTGGGCGTGTCGAACCGGGTCGGTATCGCCGTGCACGCCTGGGAGATGGGGTACCCGGTGCCGCGGTAGCGGGCGGCAGGGCGCGAGGGGTGCGAGGGTGCGGGGGCGGCAGGGCGCGAGGGCGCGTCCACGGGGCCGAGGGGATGCTCCGTGGACGCGCGGAACCTGCGAGGTGGGGGTGGCCTCCGGACATCCCGTCCTCCGGCCGGTAGTTCGATCGTCGACCGAGGTAGTACCAGCGGCAGACCCTGATCCGTCTCGACCTGTCGCCACTGCCTCCTGCGGTCGAACTTCCTTCAGCTACCTCGCAGGTCCACCTCCCATCATGCGCTTCCTACGAGCCGTGCACCAGGGGTGAACGGTCCGAAATCGGGCGAATTTCGCAAGTCGGGCCCCCGGGGGTCCCGGGGGCCTCGGGGGCCTCGGGGGGAGTGCCTCAGGGCTTCGGCCACCCGTCGACGAAGCTCAGCGTCCGGTGGTACGGCCCGTCCGGCCCGGTGCTGCGGTAGTCCTCGGTGCTGCTGCCGGTCCGGACGGTGCGGTCGCCGTCGTGGCGGGTCGCGGTGGGCCGCAGGGTGTGGTCCACCGTGCTGCGCCCGGTGACGTGGCCGCCGGTCGCGGTGGTGGCCTCGCGGTGGTAGCCGAGGTCCATCGCGGTGTTCTGGTCGGTGTTCCCGGCCGCGTCGTGGGTCACCTTGTAGGTGACGTCCAGCGGTTCGCCCTCGTGCACGGTGGTGGTGCGGTGCGGTCCGCCGCCCCAGGTGGCGGTGGTGCGGGTGAGGTCGGTGCCGTTGTGCAGCGTCACGTCGTTGCCGCTGTCGCGCAGTTGCTGGGCGGAGCTGAACGCGAGGTCGTCGCGGACCTCGGTGGTGATCCGGCCGTGCGAGGTCTGCACCCAGCCGCGGGCCAGGTCGTGCCGGGCGGCGGTGACGGTCCAGTCGCCGCTGCCGCCGCCGTGGTCGGTGAGCCGGGTGGTGACGGCGGCCTCGGGGGCGACCCGGTAGTCGGTGAGCTGCCCGGAGGTGCGGGCGGTGTCGTGGTCGACCTCGGCGAACAGGTTGACCTGGCCGGTCCAGACGTCGTTGCTCTGCGCCTCGGAGGCGTTCACCTCGATGCCGACGCTGTGCGGGCGCCCGTCGAGCAGCAGACCGACGTACGGGGTGAGGTCGAGCCGGTAGGCGGGCAGGTCGAAGGCGAAGATGCCGGGGACCGGCCGCCACAGCAGCGGGTCCCAACCACCGGTGTAGATCACCGGGTACGGCCAGACGGCGCCGGCCACCCGGCCGTCCACGGTCAGCCTCAGTTCGCGGAACGGGCCCTTGCCGCAGGCGCCGATCGACGGGTTCGCGGCGACGAAGGCGTCCGGCGCGGAGGCGTAGGCGAACTCCTCGCAGGCGCCGCCGCCCCGCGCGTACACCTCGGCGGTCAGCCGTTGCAGGTTCTGCGGGAAGGTGAGGTCCTTGGCGGTGCCCGGAGCGGCCTGGGTGAGCGAGAACGCGCCGGTGGTGAGCACCTGGTCGGCGCCGTGGGCGGCGGGCCAGCGGTCGTTCGCGGTGTAGAAGGTCAGGCCGACCGAGACCTTGTAGACGCCGGTGTAGGTGGCGTCGGTGACGTTGGCGAGGTCGAGCGAGAACGGCTGCGGTCCGGCCGCGAACAGCGGGGCGTAGCGGGTGAGATCGCGTTCGACGTTCCACTGGATGCCGTCCGGGGACGGCTCCGGGGTGGAGGACAGCAGGACCTCGACACCGCCGACGCGGACGCTGAACATCCGGTCGAACTGCCGCCCGGCGACCTGCCCGTGGAGGTCGAGGACCACGGCGGACCAGGGGCCGGCGCAGTCGGCGGGCGGGGTGAGGGTGGCGGTGTACGGGGTGTCGGGCGGGTTGCCGTAGCCGTTGCGGAATTCCCGGTCGTGCATCACCTCGACGGTGCAGGAGCGGGTGTCGGGGCGGGTGAGCGGCTTGGTCGCGGTGACCGGGTCGTGGTAGCCGCGGCCGAAGTCGGCGTGGGCCGGGGCGGCGGCGGTCAGGGTGCCGGCGAGGGTGAGGACGGCGGCGCCGAGCAGTCCGGCGAGGCGGCGCAGCGGGCGGCGCGGGGAGCGCCGGGGGAACAGGGCCAAGGTGGGTCCCCGGGGTCGGGCGGCCCGTCGGCGCGCGACGGGCCGGGTGGCTGATCCGGGCATCCTTCCGGCGCTGGCATGTGACCGTCAAGAGTTGCTTTCGGGCCCTCCGGCGGGGCGTCGGTCCGCCCTCCCGGAACGGGGGCGGGCCGTTGCCGCTACCACTCCTCCAGGGCCGCGGCCTCCTGGCGGATCAGGTTGCGCAGCGTCGCCATCGGGGGGCGGCGGTCGTCCGTGCGCCACTGCATCTCCAGCGGCAGGGTGGCCCGGCCGTCCAGCCGTACGGTGGCCACGTCCTCGGTGAGGTGGCCGGTCATCGAGCCGGGCACCAGGGAGAAGGCGCGGTTGCGGGCGAGCAGGTAGAGCCGGGAGCCGACGATCCGCGGCGGGCTGACCAGCACCGGCGGGTCGACGCCGTGCTCCGCGCACAGGCCGAGCACGTGGTCGTAGTACCGGGGGTGCTGCTCGCGCGGCCACAACAGCAGGGGCAGGTCGCGCAGTTCGGCCAGCCGCAGGGTCGTCCGGGCGGCCAGCGGGTGGTCCCGGCCGAGGGCGACCCGGACCGGCTCGTCGGCGATCCGCTCCAGCCGGTAGCCGGGGACGTCCTCCAGGAAGCGGCCGAGGCCGATGTCGGCGAGTTCGCCGGCCAGGGTGGCGGAGACCTGGCCGGTGTCGACGGCGAGTTCGGCGGTGTCGAGCGCGGGCAGCTCCTGCTCGGCCCGGCTGACCACGGCGGGCAGCAGCCGGTTCGCCACGCTCGGGGAGGCGACGATCCGGGCCGTCCCCAGCCGGGACTCCTCGTGCAGCCGGACCCGGGCCAGCATCGCGCCGGCCTGCTCCAGGAGTCTCGCGCTCTCGGTCGCCATCACCTCGCCCGCCTCGGTCAGCGCGACCGAGCGGCGGCTGCGGTCGAACAGCTCGACCCCGACCGTCCGCTCCAGTCGGGCGACCTCCTGGCTGACCGTCGGCTGCGAGATGTGCAGCCGCTCGGCGGCCCGGCCGAAGTGCAGCGTCTCGGCGACGGTCAGGAAGACCTCCAGCTGCCGCAAGGTGAAGCCCATGCGGGTCATCCTAGTGCGAACCAATAGCTGACCGGCTATCGGAAACCCCAGGACTCATTCTGGTTTCCGATCCGAACCGTCCATACGCTGAGCGTCACGTTGCCCCACCGCAGTGGCATCTCACAGGAAGCTCCCGCCATGACCGGACAGCCCGCCAGCACCCCCGCCATCCAGATCTCCGAGGAGGTCGCCCGGGCCGTCGCCGACGGCCGTCCCGTGGTCGCCCTGGAGTCGACGATCTTCACCCACGGCCTGCCGCGACCCCGCAACCTGGCGGTCGCGCTGGAGGCCGAGCAGCAGCTGCGGGCGGCGGGCGTCGTCCCCGCCACCATCGGCGTGCACGCGGGCGTCCCCACCGTCGGCCTGAGCACCGAGCAGATCACCGAACTCGCCGCCACCGACGGCCTGGACAAGGTCAGCCTGCGCGACCTGCCGGTGGTCGCCGCGCTCGGCCGGCACGGCGGCACCACCGTCGCCGCCACCGCCTTCCTCGCCCACCGCGCGGGCGTGCGGGTCTTCTCCACCGGCGGCCTCGGCGGCGTCCACTTCGGTGCCGCCGAGAGCTTCGACGAGTCCGCCGACATGACCACCCTGGCCGCCACCCCGGTCACCGTGATCAGCGCCGGGGTGAAGTCGATCCTCGACATCCGGGCCACCCTGGAGCGCTTCGAGACCCTCAACATCCCGGTCATCGGCTACCGCACCACCAAGTACCCCGGCTTCTACGTCACCGACTCCGGCCACGAGATCAACTTCGCCGTGCAGTCCGCGACGGAGGCGGCCGCGGTGATCGACGCCCGCGACCGGCTCGACCTGCCGCAGGCCGTGCTGATCGCCAACCCGGTCGACCCGGCCAAGCAGCTGCCGCCGGAGGAGCTGGACGGCATCCTGGCCCGCGCCTGGGCCGAGGCCGAGCGCCGGGGCATCACCGGCAACGCCTCCACCCCGTTCCTGCTCGACCACATCCAGCGCGACACCGGCGGGCGCAGCCTGGAGGTCAACGTCGAGGTCTACCGCGGCAACGTCCGCCTGGGCGGGGAGATCGCGGTGGCGCTGGCGGCGCTGGGGGGTGGGGCCGGCAGGGCCGGTAGGTCTGCTGGGGCCGACCGGGCCGACGGGTCCGCCGCCGCGACCGCCGGGGCCTGACCCGTGCTCGGGGTGCTCGGCGACCTCGTCGAGGACATCGTGGTCTGGGTCGACGGGCCGCTGCGCCACGGCACCGACTCCGGCGCCCAGGTCTTCCGGCGGCGCGGCGGCAGCGCGGCCAACGTCGCCTGCTTCGCCGCCGGACAGTACCCGGCCCGCTTCCTCGGCTGCGTCGGCGCGGACGCCATCGGGGACGGCATCGTGGCCGAACTCGGCGGCCACGGCGTGGACGTCCGGGTGCAGCGGCACGGTCGGACCGGCAGCATCGTGGTGCTGATCGACCGCGACGGCGAACGGACCATGCTGCCCGACCGCGGCGCCGCCAAGCTGCTGGAACGCGTCCCGGACGACTGGTTGGGCGGACTGACCCACCTGCACGTGCCCGCCTACTCCTTCGACGGCGAGCCGGTCGGCCGGACGGCGGTCGACGCGCTCGACCGGGTCCGGGAGGCGGGCGGCACCACCTCGGTGGACGCCTCCTCCACCGGGATGCTGGAGCAGTACGGGCGGGAGCGCTTCCTGGCCCTGCTGGCCGAGTTGGCGCCCACCTTCGTGTTCGCCAACCGCTCCGAGTCCGCCTACCTCGGGCTGCTGGTGGACGGCCTGCCCGGGCCGGAGCGGGCCCGGCTGGCGGCCTCGACGGTGGTCACCAAGGCGGGTGCCGAGCCGACCACCGTGGACGTGCCGGGGGACGGGCTGTTCACCGTGCCGGTGCCGCCGGTCGCCGAGGTGCGGGACCTCACCGGGGCCGGGGACGCCTTCGCGGCGGGCTTCCTGGCCGGGTTCCTGGACACCGGGGACCTCCACCTGGCGGCCGGGCTCGGGCACCGCAGCGCGGCGCGGGTGCTGGCCTCGCCGGGGGCTTCGACCGGGGGAATCGACCGGGGGGTGTGAGGGCGGGGGTAGGAGGGCGGGGGTAGGAGGGTGGGGCACTGCGGGCTCGGCAACTACGGAAGTAGTGCGGGGCACTACTTCCGTAGTGCGTCCTTGCGGAGGAACTGCTTCAACCGTTGCCACGTCCAGGCGTTGACCACGTCGTCGACGGTGAGCCACCCGCGCTGCGCCGTGCCGATGCCGAAGCGCGGGTAGCCGAGCTGGCCGGTGGCGTGGGCGTCGCTGTCGACCGCGAAGCGCACACCGTGCCGCTTGGCCCGCAGCACGTCCTCGTCCCGCAGGTCGAGCCGCTGCGGGGAGCTGTTGATCTCGATCGCGGTGCCGGTGCGGGCGGCGGCCGCGAACACCGCGTCCAGGTCGACGTCGATCGGCCCGCGCCGGCCGATCCGCCGGGTGGTGAGGTGGCCGATGACATGGACGTACGGGTTCTCGCAGGCCCGGACCAGCCGGCGGGTCTGGGCGGCGCGGTCCAGGGTGAAGTGCGAGTGGACGGAGGCCACGCAGACGTCGAAGCCGGCCAGGAACTCGGGCGGCCAGTCCACCCCGCCGTCCGGGCCGATGTTCAGCTCGGTGCCGTGCAGCAGGCGCAACTTCTTGTGACGGTCGGCGAGTCGGCGCAGCTCCTCGCGCTGGGCCAGCATCTTCTCGTCCGTCATCCGCTGCATCACCAGGTCCGGCGCGTGGTCGGTGACGGCGTAGTAGGAGTAGCCGCGGGCCGCCGCCGTGTCGACCATCTCGGTGAGGGTGGCCAGGCCGTCGGTCAGGTCGGTGTGGGTGTGGAGGTCGCCGCGCAGGTCCGACTCCTTGATCAGCTCCGGGAGTTCACCGTTCAACGCGGCCTCGATCTCGCCCCGGTCCTCGCGCAGCGGCGGCGGGATCCAGGGCAGCCCGAGCGCCGCGTACACCTCCTCCTCGGTCGCGGACACCACCTTGGCGCCCTCCTCCTTCTTCCTCGGAGCCTTTCCGTTCCCCGGGCCCTTTCCGTTCCCCGGGCCCTTGCCGGTGTCGCCGGCGGCCTCGAACAGCCCGTACTCGGAGAGCTTGAGGCCGGCCCGCACCGCCCTCGTGCGCAGCTTGATGTTGTGCGCCTTCGACCCGGTGAAGTAGACCAGCGCGGCGCCCCAGTCCTCCTCGGGCACGACCCGCAGGTCCACCTGGATCCCCCCGGTGGTGCGGACCGAGGTCTTGGTCGGCCCGCTGCCGATCACCTCGGCCACGTACGGGAGTTCGGTGAGCGCGGCCATCAGCGGGGCCGAGTCGGCGGCGGTCGCCAGCACGTCGATGTCGCCCACCGTCTCGCGCATCCGGCGCAGCGAACCCGCGTACGCGCAGCGGGTGCAGCCGGGAACGGCGGACAGCGCCTCGACCAGCTGCTCGGCCAGCTCGGTGGCGGCGTCGAGCAGGGTCCGGCCGCCGGACTGCCGCATCAGCTCGATGCCGTGCAGGATCTTCTCGCCGCTGCGCTCGCCGAAGCCCGCCACGCCGGACAGCCGGTCGGCGCGGATCGCGTCGGCGAGTTCGTCCACCGAGCCGATCCCGAGGTCCCGGTAGAGGGAGAGGGCGCGCTTGGGGCCGACGCTGGGGACGGCCGTCATCTCCCGTACGCCGGACGGGATCTCGGCGCGCAGGGCCTCCAGCGCGGAGATCCTCCCGCCGGCGAGGTACTCGGCGATCTTCTCGGCGGTGGACCTGCCGACGCCGGGGATCTGCTGGAGTCCCTTGACGTCCAGACCGGCCAGGTCCTCGGGGTGGCCGCCGACGGCCCGGGCGGCCTTCTCGTAGGCGCGGGCCCGGAAGGCGTCCCCGCCGGTGATGTTGATCAGGTCGGCGTACTCCTGGAGCAGCTCCCTGACCTGGTCGTTGAGCCGGGGCATGGGGCAAGTCTAGGTTCGGAGCGCGCCGTTCGCCGTGCGGTGGGCGCCCGGGGGCGGTCGGGGGTGGCGGTGGCGGTCGCCGGGAGTGTGGCTGGGGCGGTGGCCGGGGCGTGGCTCAGTCGTAGGCGACCCCGAGCAGCAGCACGACCGTCATGCCGCCACCGGGGGTCGGCTCCACCGCGAGCCGGCCGCCGGCCGCCAGCACCAGGCTGTGCAACGCCGGTCCCACCGGTCCGGTGCTCCGCACGCCCGCCAGCAGCCACTCGCGGGCCTCGGGCGGCTCGTACGAACCGCGGTCGGAGATTCGTATCTCCACTCGCTCCCGGCCGTGCCCGGTCGTGCCGTGTCCGGTCACGCCGTGGCCGGTTGCGGTGCGTCCGGTTGCGGTGCGCGGTGCCGACGGACCCGAGCGCTTGACGTCCGCGCGGACCAGCACCCGGCCGCCCAACGGGCTGCGCCGGATCGCGTGGTCCAGCAGCCCGGCGATCGCGGCCTCCATCCGGCGGGCGTCCCCGGCCACCACCGGCAGGCCCGGTGCCAGCCGCAACGTGACCGCCGCCGCCCGGCCGCCGCCGCGCACCACCCGGCGGACCACCTCGGAGACCTGCACGTGCCGCGCCTGGGGCTCGCACCCGGCCTGGCGGCCGGTCCAGCTCAGCCGGTCCAGCTCCGTACGGGACAGCGGCCGGGGGCCGGCCATCGAGATCGGCGGATACGGGCCGAGTCCCTCCGCAGTGCCCCCGCCGCCCTTGCGTTCGGCGCCGCCCGCGCCGTTCGCGCCGCCGAGCGCGCCGAGCGCCCGGGCCCCCGACGCGACGTAGCCCCAGAGCTTCCCGCGTGCCATTGCCCTGCCCCTCGTGCCTGACCGACGGCCGTCATCTGTTCCGCGGCCGACCGGGGCGGGCCGCTTCCCTGGCCCTCCTGCCAGCCTGCGCCTACTCCGCCCGGGTGACAATCCGGCTCCGGGACGCGAACGGCTGCGGGGACCCCGCCGAGCGGGGGGTGGCGGGGGCGCCGAGTGGCGGGGGCCGCTGCGCGGGGCTTTGGTTCGGGGGTGGGAGGTCGCGCGGGGGCGTGACGCCGCCGGGGCGTCCGGGGGGGGCGGCGGCGGGGGGGGGGGGGCCGGGGGGGGGGTTTTGGGTGGGGGGGGGGGCTCGGGGGGGGGGGGGGGACGCCGGGGGCGGTTCCGGGGGTGGCAGCTCCGGGGGCTGGATGATTTTCCGACCGCCGACCCTCATCGAGGGGGGTTGAGACCGTTGGCGGTCTGAAAATCATCCGCAACGCCCCCTTCCGCAGCCACCCCCTCCACCGCCCCCTCCCGCAGCGCGTCCCTCTCGCCTGGGGCGGGTGGTGGGGGTGGTGGGTGGAGGGGGAGGGGTGGTGCGGGTGGGTGTCCGGACCAGTGGAGGAGGAGCAGGCTGGCGAGGGCGGCGAGGGCGCACCAGGTGGAGATGAAGGCGAACCTCCAGAGCAGGGCGCAGGCGAGGGCGCCCGCTGCCGTGAGGAGGCCGAGGCGGCGGAGCAGGTGGTCGGCGCTGAGGAGGAGGGAGCCGACGGTGGTGAGGAGGTAGCCGGTGAGCAGCAGGGCGGGGTGCGGGACGCCGGTTCCGTAGCCGAGGGTGTGGCCGTGCCGGGTGGCTGTCACCGGGTGGGTGGCGACGGCGACCGCGAGCGGTACCGCCACCGCTGCACCGAGCAGGGCGAGGAGGGCGAGCAGCCGGCGACGGGCGGGGGTGGCGGGGTGACCGGGTTCGCGGGCCGCGCACCACACCCCGGCCGGCACCAGGGCGGGCAGCAGCGGCAGGGCGATCACCGCCCAGGCGGTGCGGGCCGCCCCGGCGGGGCCGGCGGGCAGCTCGCCGTCCGTGCCGAGCCAGACCAGGGATTCGACGAGCTGGTGCACGCCGAGTACCAGCGGGAGCGCGGCGAGCGGCAGGCGCTGCGGTCGCCCGGACCGTCGGGCGCGGACCAGGCAGGCCACGCCGACGCCCGCGACCACCGTGCCGGCCACGGCGTCCGCCTGGGCGCTCCAGCACATCGGTGGGCCTACTCGGCTCTGCGGTCGGGGTCGGGGTCGGGGGCGGCATTGGTGTCGCTGGTGTCGCTCTCGGCGCTGCCGGGTCGGTCCTCGGGTGGCGCGCCGATGGACTCCAGGGTCTCGCGGACGCTGCCGGGCATCGCGGGGTGCCGTCCGATCACGATCACCCCGATCACGATCGCGACCAGCCCGGCCGTCTGCCAGGCCAGTGCGCCCGGGGTCACCCGCAGCCGGTCGCCGAGGAAGCCGACCGCGCAGGCGATCCCGGACAGCGGCTGGGCGGCGGTCAGCGCGGGGAGGGACATCCGCAGCGGGGCGGCCTCGAAGGCGCTCTGCACCAGCAGCAGCCCGACCACGCCCGCCACCACCACCGCGTACGGCTGCCAGGTGCGCAGCACCACCGCCAGCCCGTCGTGGTCGAGGCGTTGGGTGGTGGTGCGGGTGAGCGCGTCCTGGAGGCCGTAGAGGAGTCCGGCGGCGAGGGCCAGCAGGGTGGCCTCCTCGAACAGCGGCAGCCGTCGGGCGAGGGTGACCAGCAGCAGGGTCAGCCCGACCACCGTGCCGACCACCAGCCAGTGGCGCAGCTCCCCGGCGGGCGGACCGCCGCCGGTGGGCCGCCCGGCCACGATGAACGCCGTCACCCCCAGGCCGAGCAGCAGCACCCCGGCCCAGCCGGAGCGGCCGAGGGTCTGACGGGTCAGCACCCGGGACAGCGCCATGGCGAAGATCAGGTTGGTCGCCAGCAGCGGCTCGACCAGGGACACCTCGCCCTGGTTGAGCGCGAGCGCGGACAGCAGCAGGCCGCTGACCATGAACCCGGTGCCGAGCAGCCACTCCGGCATCCGCATCAGGTCCAGCAGCAGGCGCCAGTGCAGCATGTCGGCACGGGGGGCCCGCTGCGCCGCGTGCTGCTGGAGGACGAAGCCGAGTCCCAGACAGCAGGCCGCGCTCAGAGCGAGGAGGAAGACCGCCACGGAGGGACCACCAGGTTGTCGCTGCCCCGCGCCGCGCCGGCGGTTCCGGGGGAGGGACGGCGATCGCGGCGCGCTTGTGTCAGCGTACCGCCGGGGCGGCGGCCGGGCCGAGCGGGCGCGGCGCCGGGCACCGCCCGTGGCCACGGGCCCGCGCTTGCCGCCACGGGCCCGCGCTTGCCGCCACCGGCGGGGCGGGCGCACGCTGGTGTGAGCGGCCGCCACGGGCCCACCGCCCGGGTCGGCCGGGACCGGCGCGACGGGGGCCTGCGCCAGGAGGTGTGGCATGCACAACCAGTGGGACGTGGAGCTCAGCTTCGACGAAGACGGCGTGCACACGGTGTGCGACGCCAGGTTGACGGGCGCGCGGGCGCCGGGCCTGAGCGCGCACGGCGAGGCCGAGAAGAGCGCGGAGGACCGCCCGCTCGCCAGGATCGGCGAGGAGGTCGCGGCCTCCCGGGCCCTGGAGGAACTGTCCCGCAAGCTGCGGGCCCAGGCCACCGGGGAGATCGACGACGAGGGACACCGCCCGGGCTACCTCATCTACTGAACCCGCGTACGCCGAACCCGGCACGGGCCGCCCGGGCGGTTGCGGAACGTCGTCCCGGCCGGTCAGGTCCGAGCCGGCCGTCGGGGCCGTGCCCCCATGCCCGTACCCACCGGGGCGGCTGATCGCCATCGCCAAGTAGCGTGTGGGGAGCGGGACTTGGATGACGGGCCGGCCACTGGGCGTCGGGGTGCCCTCCCCGGGCTACCGGATCGGCGCCTCGGTGCGGCACAGCCGTTCGGCGGCGGAGCGGACCCCCTCCATCCAAGCGCGGTACTGCTCGGTCGGGCCTTCCACGCGGACGTCCATCAGGTACTCGGGCCCGATGGCGTCGATGAACGCCTCCTCCGCCTCGGTGTCCCCCCTCATGGCGAGGAACCAGACCTCTCCCGCCACCGTGGCCGGTGCGAGCTCCCCAGCCGCCAGCAGGCCCGCCAGGTGGTGGATCAGGCAGCGGTCGGCCGTCCGCTCGTCCGGCAGGGCCTTGCCGAGCTCCGCCAACGCCTCGCGGAAGACCTCGGCGGTGTCGTCGTTCGGGGCTCGGCCGGCCAGGTCCCGCAGGGCGGGGGAGTCGAAACCGGCGACGAGCAGGTGGGCGGCGGCCATCGGCAGCTCCGCGGGCTCGACGCGGCCCGCGACGTACTGCCAGGTCAGAGTGGTCAGCTGGTCCATCCGGACATTCTGCCCATAGCCGTCAGCCGCGCCACCAGGAGGCCCGGATCCCGGCATCGGCTCGATGGTGCCCGCAGGCCCCCCAGGACATGGTCCCCGTCCCGGCCGGGTCGATGCGCAGCGCGAACGCTGCTCCCCACCGGTGTGGGGAGGACGGATGAGGACCCCCCTGTCACCGGCGCCCGGTCCTCCGTACGATGCCGTGCGTGATCAAGGAAACGCCTGCCCGGCAGCCCCGGGGACCACAGCTGTCCGACGGGTCTCCCGTCGACCGCGCCGACCGTGCGGCGAACCGTCGAGGACGGCGATGAGGGCCGTCGCCTCGCCACCGCGATCGCGGCGCCGGGCCTGACGGGTCGTCCGCCTCGGGTGTCAGGGGTGGGGTTCGGGTCCGCCGTCGACGTCCCGCCGGCTCGCCCGGAGCCGTCCCTCGAGGCGTTCCAGTGACCAGGCCGTCCACGGGTGGTCGGGGCCGAGGACCCGCGCCCGGGTGTCGGCCACCAGCTGGGCCTGCGCCACCGCTTCCTCGTGCAGGCCCAGCTCTCCGAGGGCCCGGCTCAGCAGGGAGCGGGCGGCGAGGGTCTTGGGGTGGTCCGGGCCGTAGGTGTCCTCGAAGGCGGCGACCGTGCCGCGGACGAGGGGCAGGGCCCGGGGCTGGTGGCCGCCTTCGATCAGGGCGTAGCCGTGGTTGAGCTCGGCGGCCAGGGTGATCGGGTGGCCGGAGCCGAGTGTGGCGCGGCAGTCCGTCAGGAGTTCGGGGCCGCTGTCGGGGTCGAGTCCGGGGCCGACCGTGAACTCCAGCAGGTAGGTCCGCGCGATGAGCGTCGAGGGATGGGCGGCGCCCAGTTCGGCGGCCAGGCCCTCGACGGCCCGTCGCATCAGGGCGGCCGCCTCCGCCTTCCGGTCGAATCCCCAGAAGAGCACCGCGGACAGCCCCACGTGGCTCTCCAGCGTCTCGACGGCATCCGCGCCGAACGCGGTGACGCGGTCCGCGAGGGCGCGGCGGTGGGCCGTCTGCGCCTCCTCGTAGCGTCCGAGCCGGTAGAGGGCCCGCCCGATCCGTTGGCGGATCGCGAGCAGCGCTGGGTTGCTCGCGTCGGGTGACCGCGTTCCGCGTGTCACCGCGTCCTGTGCCACCGACAGTGCGGACGCGTAGTCGCCGGCTCGGTGCAGGCCCACGACGAGCCGCAACGCGCAGTCCAGGACGCGCGCCACGGCAACCGGGCCGACCTCGGTCCACTGGCTCGCCCTGCGTAGCAGCGCCCGGACGTGCGGTGCGAACGGGGCGAGCGGCGGTTCCTGACGTGTCCACGGCCGCGTCACCTCGGGCAGTACCGCGCGGATCAGGTCGGCGGCGGCGACGACGAGCGGGCCGCGGTCACCTGCCGGGGTGCTCCGGGCGATGCTGTCGAGGAGCACCCCGTGGGTGCGCACACAGCGGGGCGGACCGGGCACGAGGCGGGTGAGTGAATGGTCCAGCAGCCCGCGCAGCGCCGTCTCGACCCGGGCGCGGGGCAGCACCGCGCCGATGCCGGCGCCGGCCAGCAGGTGGAGCGGGAGCGGGTCGTCGGACCAGCAGGCGAGGAGCCGGATCAACGCCGTGGCCTCGGGAAGCCCATGGGCGCGCAGCGCGTCCAGCGACAGCTCCCAGGTGCTGCTGGCGAGGTGGCGCGAGTCCTGGCCACCGCCGTACTCGGCGCCCTGGTCCAGCAGGTCGATGGCGTCCGCCTCGGTCCCCCGGTCGAGGGCCCGCCCGTACTCCGCCATGCTCCACGGATCGATCACCTGGTGTGCCAGGTAGCCGCCCGCGAGAGTGAGCGCCAGGGGCAGCCGTCCCAGCCGGTCCGCGACCTCCGCCGCTTCCTCCATCGTCCCGCTCTCCGGCGCCAGGTCGCACAGCACCCGCGCCGCGTCCTCCCTCGGCAGCACCCCCACGTGGTGCAGCTCCGCACCGGGCCACCACCGTGCGGCGACCTGTCGGGTGGTGACCACGGTGGTGCCGCGCGGGCTGGTGCGCAGCCAGCCGCCGTCGCGCAGGATGGCCGGGTCGTCGGCGTTGTCGATCACCAGCAGCCACGGCTGCTCGGACCGGTCCAGCCGGTCCCACACCAGGTCCGCGGCTGCCCGCAGCCCGCTGCGCGCGGCGGTGAGCTCGCCCTCGCCCGCCCCGCGGTCCGCGGCGACGGCGAGCATCCCGGCGCGCAGTGACGTCAGGTCGGAGGCGTTGACCCACAGTCCGATCCGGCCGCCGCCGGTGGTCGCGGAGCGGAAGATCTCGGAGGCGACGGCGGTCTTGCCGCAGCCACCGAGGCCGTAGAGCACGTAGACCTGATTGGCCCTGCCGTCGTCGAGGGCGGTCCGCAGCCGTGCCAGCAGTTCCACCCGGTCGCGCAGGACGACCGGGGAGCTCCCCACGGCCGGTAGCCGTACGGAGCTCGGCGCCGTCCAGTGCCCGGAGTTCCAGGCGTCACCGTGGTGGTGGTGCTCGGTGATGTGCTGGTCCCCGCGGGACTGGTAGACCCGGCCGTTGTCCTCCGCCCGGCCCTCGGTCGGTCCGCTCATCGCTCGGTGGATCGCTCGGTGATACGCAGGTCGCGTCCGGCCTGGTAGATCCGGGACTCGCCCGAGCCGGTGGCGTGCTGTGTGACGGCGGGGGCGGCAGGTGCCGTGGCGGGGGCGAGTTCGTGCAGCAGGTCCCGCAGTGGGACCGCTGCCTCGGGGTGGCCGGCCAGCAGGCGTCTGATCCGGCCCTGCCATTCGGCCGCCAGTTCACCTTCGGCGGCGGGATCCGTTGCCAGGTCCTCCCTGGTGTTCTCCAACTCGGCGGCCACCGCGTCCGCCCGTTCGGGCACGGCCCGTCGCCAGAGGGCGACGACTCCGTCCCTGGCGCGCTCCCAGGCGTTGGTCGCCATCAGCGTGACGAGGGTCAGGCTCGCGCTCCGCGCGAGCGTGGTCAGCTCCGGATCCATGGTGCGTGCACGCTCCTCACGCTGCCTCGCATCGGTCGATGTATCGGATGTGTCAGACGTATCAGGGGTATCGAGCACGCCGTGGGTACCAGGTGTGTCAGGGGTGTCAGCGGACGGTGGGCGGTTCGAGCGGGGCGATCTCCCGCGTGAAGAACTCCGCGAACTCCTCGCCCCGGCGGTACAGGGCCTCGAACTCGGTGATCGTCGCCGCGATCTGCCCGGGATCGGTGAACCGGCGCGCGCCCGCGCCTTTCAGTTCCTCGTCGTAGATCACGGCGTACATCACCGCGTTCCCGAGGACGACGACCTCGGGCAGCGGGCCGCCGCGCTCCAGATCGGCAATCTCCCGGGCGTCCAGGACCCGGATCCGCTCGCCCAGCTCCGACCGGAGCCGGAAGGAGTTCATCTCCCACTGGAGGTACGGGGTCACGGGGAGTTCGACGATCCGGAGCCTGCGGAACACCAGGCCGCGTCCGGCGAGGTCCCTGAAGTACGCGGCGACGGAGTCCCGTTCGGCCTCGATCAGACGCAACGCGCCGGCCCAGTCCCCCGAGTCGAACGCCTCCCAGCTCGGTGAGCCCTGCTCCCTGAACGTCTGGCCGCGTTCGATCTTGTCGAAGAGACGGATGTCGCCCCCGAAGAACCGGTCGAAGTCGTCGAGGTACTCCGTTCTCTCCAGTACCTCGCCTGCACCGTCACGGAAGCACTCAAACACCAGGGATGTCCCCTTTCGCCGCGATGAGCATGCTGCGGGGGATGACCACGAGGCGCTCGTCCCGGCCGATGGTGACCCCGTCCGGCAGGCGGGCGCCGAGGGAGTCACTGAGGTCCCGGCCGATCACAGCGATGTCGCCGTTCTCCAGTTCCCAGATGTCCGGGCACTCGGGGCCGCTGTTGGTCGCGCCCAGTTCCAGGGCCGACTTGCCCAGACGCCGCTTGAAGCTCGTGTCCGGGTCCGCTTCCCATGGCCTGCCCATGCTGTCCCCCTGCTGTACGGTGCCCTAACCTAGCAGTGACGAGCGCTCAAATCCCCTGCATCGTAAGGGTTTTGCTCTGATCGGGTGAAGGGCTGGGAGGTAGTGCGGCCGAACCGCGTGCCTTGTTGACCGCTTATGTGCGCACCGACGCCTCTGCGAGCACGCCGGAGCGCGGCCGGCTTGCGGCCTGGTCCCATGGCCGCGGCTCGACCACGGAAACCGGGTCTCCGGCTGCCGCTGCGGCCCAGGATCCGGGGGTCGGGTGTCCGGTCGATAATTGGGTGTCATCGGTCGGTTCGGGGCTGGTAGCGTCCCGGGCGTGGCAAAGCTGAACCAGATCATCGCCGTTGAAAAGGGCGTCAAGTCCAAGTCCTTCCAGGAGCTGACGCAGGCCCACCAGGACCTGCAGAAGCCCGCGTTGCTGGCCGGGATCTCCCGGACCTACCAGCCCAAGGACGAGGAGGGCGAGCAGCTGCCGCCGGAGTCGACCCGGGTGCAGCTGAAGGCCGAGGACATCCTGCGGTCCACGGCGAACACCCTCACCCGGCTCTTCGACGTGACGGCCACCAAGGACTGGGCGAACATCGGTGCCAGCGCGGACGTGGTGGTGGACGGACAGGTGCTCCTCACCCAGGTGCCGGTGCCGTACCTGCTCTTCCTGGAGAAGCAGCTCACCGACCTGTCCACCTTCGTGAAGAAGCTCCCGGTGCTGGACGCCTCCGAGTCCTGGAACCTCGACCCGTCCACCGACTCCTGGAAGACCGAGCCGGTGCGCACCATCCGGACCAAGAAGGTGCCGCGCAACCACGTCAAGGCCGAGGCCACCGAGAAGCACCCGGCCCAGGTCGAGGTGTACTACGAGGACATCGCGGTCGGCTACTGGACCACGGTCAAGTTCTCGGGCGCGCTGCCGGCCCGCCGGGTGAACGAGCTCGCCGAGCGGGTGGAGAAGCTCCAGCAGGCGGTCAAGTTCGCCCGCGAGGAGGCCAACGCCGTCGAGGTCACCGACCGGCGGGTGGGCGACGCCGTCTTCGGCTACCTGTTCCGGTAGCCTCACGATCGCCCGCCCGGGGAGCCGGGCGGGTGCACCGAGCGCGCCGAACCGTCCTGGGAGACCGGGCGTGTGCGCTGCACGGTGCGAAAGCTGACACTGACGTTGAAGCTGACCAGGGGTCACAGTGGAGGTTCGAATCCTCCCCCCGGCACCACCGGCCGGGGTAGCCCAAGCCAGGCAGAGGCAGGCCCCGTGAATCTCAGACTCTCGCTCAAGTCTCAGCATTCGCCGCCGAACACCGGATCGACCGGGTGCGGACGAATATCGACGAATGCAGGTTCAAGTCCTGTCTGTGCCGCTCCGTGGCACGGTAGTTCAAAGGTAGAACGCGTCGATTTCAAGCTGATCCGCGACCCTTAAACGTGCCGGTGTGCGCAATTGGGCGGCAAACAGGGGCCCGGGAGCTGGCTACGCTCCCGGGTCCTCTCATGTTTTCCACGGCGTGGCGCGGAGGGCTCTCCCTGGGCTGGGGGGTCAGGGCTGGGGGGTCAGGGGCGGGTGAGGAAGGCCAGGACGTGGGGGTTGACCTGGGGGGCGCCGGCGCTGGGGAGGGTGTGGTGGGAGGTGGCGGGGACGGTGGTGACGGTGGCGTGGGGGAGGGCGCGGCGGGTGGCTCCGGCGGTGCGGTGGGGGTCGTGGGTGCGGGTGCGGGCGGCGTAGAGGGCCAGCACCGGGGTGGTGAGGGTGCGGAGCCGGGCGGGGGTGGGGCGGGGGCCGGTGACGACGGGGGAGGCGGGGAAGTCGGCGTAGCCGAGGGCGTACAGCTCGCGCCAGTCGGGGTCGACGGCGGGGCCGGGGCCGGATTCCCAGTCGAGGTAGGAGCGGGCGCGGTCCGGGGTGCGGTGCGGGAGGAAGAGGGGCAGGGCGCGCAGGAGGTAGCCGGGGCGGAAGCCGGTGAAGCACTGGGTGGGGTCGAGGAGGACGAGGCGCCCGACCCGGGCGGGGGCGTGCAGCGCGTACTGGAGGGCGGTCCAGGCGCCGTAGGAGTGGCCGCAGAGGTCGGCCTCGTGGACGCCCAGCCCGTCGAGTACGGCGTCCAGCCAGCCGAGCAGGCCGGGGACGTCGCGTAGCGGGGCGCCGTCGTGGACGCTGCGCCCGGGGTCGCCGATCAGGTCGACGGCGAGGACGCGGTGGCCGGCCGCGGCCCAGGTGCCGGCGTTGGCGAACCACATGGCGGAGGTGGCGCCGCCGCCGTGGAGGAGGACGAGGGGGCGGCCGTCGGCGGGGCCGCAGGCGTTGACGCGGGTGGTGCCGTGGACGGTCCGGACGGTGAGGGGTTCGACCGGTACGGGCCAGCGGGCGAGGAGCTCGTCGTAGGCGGCGAGGAAGGGCGCGGTGCGGGCGGACATGGTGGGGCCTCCGCGGGTGTGGTGTGATCGCGTGCGGGCGGGCGGGTGATCGCCCGCCCGTAGAATCACTCGTTGGACAAGTATCTCGTTGAACGAGAGAATAATGGCACGGGAGTGCCCGAGGAAGGATGAGAGGGTGTCCGAACGCGAGGAGCTGATGCGGCTGGTCCACCTGCTGCGCGGTCTGACGGTCGAACTCGACCTGTTCGGGGCCGAGTTCGCGGCCCGCAGCGGCCTGCACCCGACCGATCTGCGGGCGCTGATCCACCTGCTGGACGCGGCCCGGGCCGGGCAGGTGGTCACCCCGGGGCGGCTCGGTGAGGCGCTCCGGCTGAACTCGGCCGGGACCACCGGCTTGGTGGACCGGTTGGAGCGGCTCGGGCTGATCCGGCGCGAGCGCGACCCGCAGGACCGGCGCCGGGTGCGGCTGGTGGTGGAGGAGCGGGCGATGGAGCTCGGCGAGGGCTTCTTCGGCGGGCTGATCGGCGACCTGGTCGCGGCGATGGGCCGGTTCGACCCGGCGGAGCTGGCGACGGCCCGCCGCTTCCTGGAGGCGATGACCTCCGTGGTGGCCGCCGCCCGGCAGGACGACCCTCGGGGCGCGCCCGAGGACGGAGCCTAGGCGGGGCCCAGGGTCCAGGCGATCACCGAGAGGGTCGCCATCGACACCAGGGTCGACCAGAGCACGGTGTCCCGGGCGAGGTCGGTGCCCTGTCCGTACTCGCGGGCGTAGGTGTAGATGTTCTGCGCGGTCGGCAGGGCGGAGAACAGCACCACGGTGAGCAGCTGGTGGGTGGGCAGGTGGAGCACCGGGCCGGCCACCAGCAGGGCGACGAGCGGCTGGACCAGGGTCTTGATGGCGACGGTCAGGCCGACCTCGGCGCGGCGCGAACGGCCGTCGGCCGCCGGGCGGTTGTGCAGCGACATGCCGAGGGCGACCAGGGCGGTCGGCACGCCGGCACCGCCGAGCAGGTCGGCGGAGTGGTGGAGTTCGGCGGGCAGTTGGAACCCGGTGGCCGAGGCCACGGCGCCGAGGGCGGTGGCGATCAGGATCGGGTTGCGCAGCGGCAGGGTGACCAGGGCGCGGCGGCCGGCCGCGCCGCTGTCCAGCACGGCCAGGACGGCCGGGGTGACCACCAGGATCTGGAAGAGGACCACCGGGCCGACGAAGGAGGCGTCGCCGACGACCTGCATGGTCACCGGGATGCCGAGGTTGGCGGAGTTGACGTAGCCGGAGGCCATCGCGCCGATCGCCAGTTCGCCGCGCTTGCGGCCGAACAGCCGCCACCCGACGAGCAGTCCGAGGCCGGTGGAGACGGCGGTGCCGGCCACGAAGGCGAGCATCGACGGGTTGGCGAAGTGTCCCAGCGGGGTGCGGGAGATCATCAGGAAGAGCGCGGCCGGCATCGCGACGTGGAAGACGAAGCGGGTCAGCACCAGCTCCGCCTGCGGTCCGAGCAGCCCGGCGCGGGCGACGACGTAGCCGACCGCGGTGAGGGCCCAGATCGGGGCGAAGGCGGACAGCAGCGGGTGGAGGTCTGGCATGGTTCCTCGGATCGCTCGGACGGGTCTGCCGGGTGCGGCGGGGATCGCCCGCCGGAGGGCCCCGGAACACCGGTGCCGCCGAGAACCCCCCGTGGCAGTAAACCAGTGGCCGTCCGGGTGTTGATCAAGGGGGCCCGGGTCCTGGGGTGGGATCCGGACCGGTGACCGGGGTGGGATCCGGGCCGGTGGCCGGGGCTGCGAGGGCGCCGCGGGGCGGGCCTACGATGAGCGGGTGGAGGACCAGTACCTGAGCCTGTCCGAGGTGGAGGCCGTCGCCCGCCGGGCCCACGAGGGGCAGGTGGACAAGAACGGGCACCCGTACGCCGAGCACATCGCGGCGGTCGCGGGCGGGACGGCGGCGCGCGGCGGCAGCGAGGCGCAGATCGCGGCGGGCTGGCTGCACGACACCGTCGAGGACGACCGGCTGAGCCGGGAGTGGCTGGCGGGGGCCGCGCTGCCGGAGGCGACCAAGGCGATCGTGGACGCGCTCACCCGGCGGCCCGGGGAGCCGGTGGAGGCGTACACCGCGAGGATCCTGGCCACGCCGGGCGCGCTGCTGGTCAAGCGGGCGGACCTGGCGCACAACTCGGACCCGGCGCGGCTGGCCGTGCTGGACGGGGCGACCGCCGAGCGGCTGGCCGCCAAGTACGCGCGGATGCGGGAGCTGCTGGGGCTCACCGGGGAGCTCTGAGGGCGCGGAGCGGCACGGGCGCGGACGGAAACGCAGAGGCGGACCCGCAGGGGCGGGAAGGCATGGGAGGGAACGCACGGGAGGGCCCGGGCCACGCGGATCGCGCGGCCCCGGCCCCTCCCGGGTCACCCCGGTGGTCCCTGTCCGACCCCCGGGGTGAGGGGGAGTGGTCAGGAGACGGGTGTCACGTCGGTACGCCGGTGGTCGGTCGGCTTAGTACCAGTGGTTGGCCTGCCAGAAGTTCCAGGCGGCGTTCGGGCTGCCGTAGCGGGTGTTCATGTAGTCCAGCGCCCACTTGATCTGGGTGGCCGGGTTGGTCTTCCAGTCCGCACCGGCGGAGGCCATCTTGGAGGCCGGCAGCGCCTGGCCGAGGCCGTACGAGCCCGAGCTCGGGTTGGTCGCCGTCACGTTCCAGCCGGACTCGTGGGAGATGATCTGGCTGAACGAGGCCAGCTGGTTCGCCGGGACGATCTGGGCGGCGATGGCCTGCGGGGAGGCGGTCGCGGCGTTCGCGGTGGCGGGCAGGACGCCCGCGCCCAGGGCGGTGAGACCAGCGGCGCCGGCGAGAATCGCGGCGGAAGTGCGCATACGGAGCTTGAAAGTGGGCATGTAGAACAGGACCTCAATCAGGTTGGGCCGAGTCGCGCCCCACCCAGGACCACGGGCCGGACAGGGGCCGTTGCGGTTGTGGGGCGCGACTCGGCGGTAAGCCGTCGACCGGTGGGACAGGAACCGGTGCGGCTGACGACGAGAGCCATTGTTGCCAGACGGGATCGGCCGCCGCCAAGACCCCCTCGTTACGACGCACCGTCGTAGGCGCGAGGGTGGCCGTGGATTCGAAGGGCGGCTCGGGCGGGGTGCTCGGACCGGGGCCGAGTCGGGCGGACGGCGGTCGGCCGACGGTCGGCCGACGGGAGGTCAGGGGGTGCGGCGAGGGGCTCCCGGCCACCACTACCCGCCGTCGTAGCCGCTTTTCGGCTGTGAGCGCACTCACCGTTTGGGCGGCGCGGCCGTCACCGGACGGTCCGGTCACAGCACTTTGGGTACTGACGATCTGTGCCCGGCGCCACAGGAATCGACCACGATGCGTGACCGTCCCCTGATCGGAGGTCACCGAAGGCCGTCAAAGGCCGCCGGGGATCACCGAAGGTCGCCGAGACGGCGGTGCCGGAGCGCCCGGGCGGCGAGCCGGTCCGCCTCGCCGGCGGCCGACAGCTCGCCGAGCGCCCGCGCGACCGCCGCGCCCAGCCGCTCGCAGAAGGCCGCCGGCTCCTCGGCGGCGTCCGGCAGCTCGGGGACCACCTCGTCCACCAGGCCGACCGCCGCCAGCTGCCCGGCGCCGATGCCCTGCGCCCGGGCCAGCTCGGCGGCGTGCGCGCCGTCCCGGTGCACGATCGCCGAGGCGCCCTCCGGCGGCAGCGGTGCCAGCCAGGCGTGCCCGGCGGCCAGCACCCGGTCGGCCGGGAGCAGCGCCAGCGCCCCGCCGCCGGACCCCTGGCCGAGCAGGACGGCGAGGACGGGCGTGCGCAGTGCCAGCAGGGTGGTCAGGCAGTGCGCGATCTCGACCGCGATGCCCTCCCGCTCGGCCCGGGCCGACAGTTCGGCGCCGGCCGTGTCCACCACGGTGACCAGCGGCAGGCCCAGTTGCTCGGCCAGTCGGGCGCTGCGCCGGACGGCTCGCAGGTCGGCGGCGGTGAAGGGGCGCTCGTGGTCGCCGCCCTGCCGCTGCCGGTCGTCGCCCTGCCGTTGCTGGCCGACGACCAGGACGGGGTGGCCGCCGAGCACGGCGAGGGCGCGGACCAGGGCGCCGTCGTGGCCGCCGGGGGCGTCGAGCAGGACCAGTTCCTCGGCGGTGCGGCGCAGCAGCTCGCGGGTGCCGGGGCGGTCGGGGCGGCGGGTGCGGCGGACGGAGTCCCAGGCGTCGGGGGGTGTGGCGGTGGGAGGCTCCGTAGGGAGGAGCGGGGCGTCCTGGTGAGGGGCGCCCTTATAAGGAGGAGGGACGGTCCCGAGGACGGCGAGCGTGCGGCGCAGCAGTTCGCGCAGTTCCCGCGGCGGGACCACGGCGTCCACCAGCCCCTGCCCGGCCAGGGTCTCGGCCCGCTGGACGTCCGGCGGCAGCTGCACGCCGCGCAGTTCCTCGTACACCCGGGGACCGAGGAAGCCGAGGCGGGCGCCCGGCTCGGCGAGGACTAGCTGGCCGAGGGTGCCCCAGGAGGCGAAGACCCCGCCCATGGTCGGGTTGCGCAGGTAGCTGAGGTAGGGGAGGCCGGCCGCGCGGTGGGCCTGGACGGCGGCGGTGATGCGGAGCATGCAGAGGAAGGCCGCCGAGCCCTCCTGCATCCTGGTGCCGCCGGAGACCGGCAGGGCGATCAGCGGGAGGCGTTCGGCGGTGGCGCGCTCGACGGCCCGGGTGATCCGTTCGGCGGTGGCGACGCCGATCGAGCCGCCGAGGAAGCCGAACTCGGAGGCGACCAGGGCGACCGGCCGGCCGTCGATCAGGCCGCGGCCGGTGAGCACGGCCTCGTCCAGGCCGGTGCGGGCGCGGGCCCGGTCGAGCGAGGCGCGGTAGTCGGGGTCGGCGGTGGGGAAGGCCGGGGGTTCGTCCCAGCTGTGGAAACCGCCCGGGTCGACCAGCAGGCCGATCAGCTGGTGGGCGGTCAGCGCGGTGGCCCTGGCGGTCGGCGTGCCGCCGCCCGTGCCGTCGCCCGTGCTCGCCCCTGAGCCCGCGCCCGTGCCGCCGCCCGTGCTCGCCCCTGCGCTCGCGCCCGTGTCCATGTCCACCCCGTCAGTGATCGTTCCGGTCCGGCACGGTCCGTCACTCTATGCGGCGCGGGCGCGGCGCTGTGGGAGTGCTGTGAAGGTGTGAGGAGCCCGACAGCGGGGGCGGACGGAAGTTCGACAGCGGTCGACCCAAGGGTGGCGCGGACCGTTCGTGGACGGCTTCGGCGGGCCGGCTCCGGCGGCCGGCGTACGGGTGAAGTCGCAGATGGGACAAGCGAGTTACCCGTCGGTAAAAAGTTGATTCAAGCCTTCCGGAGTTGTCGGTGGCCCGCCACACTGATGGACATGACCCGCACTCTACGCGCGTGGAAGACCCGCGCTGCCGCCATCACCGCCGTCGCCCTGATGACCCTCGCCCCCGTCGCCGTCGCCACCGAGGCGCACGCCGACGTGAGCGGCACGGTGTGCCTGTCCGCGCTGCCGTCGCAGGCCACCGACACCCTGAACCTGATCGCCTCCGACGGGCCGTTCCCGTACTCGCAGGACGGCGTGGTCTTCCAGAACAGAGAGGGCGTGCTGCCGAGCCAGTCGTACGGGTACTACCACGAGTACACCGTCATCACCCCGGGCGCCCCGACCCGCGGTGCCCGCCGGATCATCACGGGCGAGTCCTCCCAGGAGGACTACTACACCGGTGACCACTACGCCACGTTCTCGCTGATCGACCAGACCTGCTGACCTGCTGACCTGCTGATCTGTTGATCGAGTCCCGGTACGGCTGAGTCCACGTGCGGCTGAGTCCCGGTACGACGG